>NZ_JASDCZ010000002.1:0-61875 GCF_030407635.1 Micrococcus sp. APC 4021 | reverse complement strand
CGGGGTCCGGGGCGATCTCCACGGGCGGCGGCGCGGCGGGCGTGGGCACGAGACGCCGCCAGAGGCCGTGCAGCGCCCGCTCGGCGGCCTCCCACCCGTGGCGGGCGGTGATCTCCGGGGAGCGCGCGGCCGCGGTCAGCTCGGTCCGTCGCGCCAGGAGGTCGCGCACGGCCCGGGCGAGGTCCGCCGCGTCCCCGGGGGCGAACACGGTCCCCACCCCCTGCTCCCGGACGAAACGGGCCTGCTCGCGCAGGTCGGACACGATCAGCGGCAGACCCGCCAGCAGGCATTCACGCAGCTTGGTGGCCACCGCGCTCTCGTGGGCCGGGGTGGGGAGCAGAGGGCTCACGCCCGCGGTGGCGGAGGAGACGTACCACGTCACAGAGGCCGAGGGCACGTAGTCGACGATGTGCATCCGGTCGGCGACGTCGAGCTGGGCAGCCCGGTCGCGCAGGCCCTGCCGGGCGCCGGGGTCGGGGGAGCCCACGAACGCGACGTGGACGCCGGGCAGCAGCGGCAGGGCGTCCACCAGCGTGCCCACGCCGCGGACCTCGGCCAGCTTGCCGACGTAGACGAGCAGCGGGACGTCGTCGGATAGGCCCAGCTCGGTGCGCAGGGGCAGGCGCTCGGCCGGGTCCATCGGGACCTGCGTGCCCCACGGCCCGTTGATCACCGTCACGGGGCGTTCCGGCAGGGCGTGGTACTCGCGCATCCGGTCGGCCAGTCCGTCCGTGACGGCGACGACGGCGTCGGCCTCGTGGATCAGCTCGGCCTCGGCCGCCTTCCACGCGATGCGCTGGTCCACGGGCCCGGGCATCATCTGGCCGGGCAGCCACTCGTGCGCGTCGTAGACCCACGGCACCGGCGACAGCCCGCGCGCGGCGCGGTAGCGGTCGTAGGCGGCCGCGGCGGGCAGGGGATGGCGGTCGTGCACGTGGACGAGGTCGGGCGCGAGGTCGATCAGGGCACGCAGGAAGCCGTCCTCGTAGTCCGCGATCAGGGGCCAGACTTCGCGCCAGGCGCCGGTCCGCCCGGCGGCGAAGTTCTTCAGCGCGCGCCGGCCCCGCGCTGCAGCCCGGCCTCGGCGGCCCCGCGCCGGGCCGAGGCGGCCCAGGCGACGGGCGGCCCGGCCGAGTCGGCCGCGGGCCCCGTCGGGCAGGGCGTGGGGCGACAGCCCGCGCACCACGGCCTGGGGCAGGCCCGCCCCGGACTCGTGGGCGAGGTCCCAGGCGGTCATCGCCGCGGCCTCCTCGGGGTCCAGCACGGCGGACCAGTCCGTCGCGTCCGGCCGGGCGGTCCCGTGCAGGGTCTGCCAGGCCAGGTGCCGCCGGAACGTCACGGGCACGCGCAGGATGGGCACGGACCCGTACCGGCCGAGATTGAACGTGGTGCGGTGGGAGACGCCCACCACGACGACGTCGTAGCCGGCGCGCACCGCAGAGACCGCGGCCTTCTCCACGCGCGAGTCTCCGACGACCTGGTTCCCCACCAGCATCGCCATCCGGGGTCGGCGGGGGGCGGGCGTGGCGACGGGCATGGGGCTCCTTCTCAGCAGGGTCAGGTGGCGGCGCTCCCCAGGATCCGACGGACCAGCCGAGGCACGACGTTATCCTCAGCATAGATGTGCGCCACGTCTCGCCGGGCCTGGGCCACGGCGGACCGCCAGGCCCGCGCGTCGGCCGTCGCCTGGCGAAGGGCCTCGGCCATGGTGGCCACGTCCGGGCTCAGCCACGCGGCGGGGTAGAGCAGGTCGGCGCCCGCCCACGCGAGTGCGGCTGGCAGACAGCCGTGCGCGGCGCCGTCGGGCAGCGTGAAGTGGAACGACTCGAAGTCCGAGACGGAGAGCGCGACGCCCACCCGGGCATACCACGCGGGCATGTCCGGCCCGTGGGGGTCCCAGGCCACGGCTCCGGCGAGCATCGGGTCGGTATCGATGCGGCGCAGCTGCGCCCGGTAGTAGGCCGCCGCGGTGGGGCGCTGCGCCATCCAGCCGACCTCCTCCGGGTGGTGGCCGCGGATCCGGAGCGTGTGGCGGGGCTCGACCCGCCGGAGCGCCGCCAGCAGGTCAAGGGCGCGGTGCAGTCCCTTCCGCTCGGGCAGCACGCCCACCAGCCCGAGCACGAAGCGCCGGTCGTCGTCGCCGTCCGGGAGCGTGGGCGGCACCTCCACCGCGTTCGGCACCACCGAGGCCCGCGCGGCCGGGAAGCGGGTGTCCCGCAGCACCTGGGCGCGCACGTGCTCGGCCACGAACACCCACTCGTCCAGGGCGTCCTGACGCACCCGGGACGGGAACGCGGTGCCCGCCTCCTGCAGGTGGAGCCTGCTGGTCAACCGCGTCGTGCGGTGCGGAGAGTCCAGGTGCCGGGAGTACCAGGCGAGATTGCCGAGGCTCCATTCGCAGTGCACCACGTCCGCCCACGCGGCCAGGGCGCGGCTGCGCTCGACGTCGTGGCGGGCGTGGCCGCGCCAGGCGTCCACGCGCACCTCGTGCCCGTCTGCGCGCAGCCGGTCCATCAGCGCGCCCGCGAACTTCAGGTCGTGGCCCGCGACGACGACGCGGCGCGGCTCCGCGGTCACCCGCACCCGGGGTGCCGGCGCGGCGGGTGGGCCGGCGGCCTCGGCGGGCGTGAGCGAGTCCAGGCGCGCCGCCCGGCCGGCGGCGGCCAGGCGCTCCCACGTCTCGGCTGCCCGGTCCGGTCCGATCACGGCGCGGCCCGCGCGTGCGGCCACGCGGGCGAGCGGGGGGTCCAGCCGGGTCCCCTCCGGGGCGAGGACCGCGTCGACGAGCCCCAGCACGGCCAGGACCCGCGCCCGGCCGGCCGCCGTCGCCGGGTCCGGGCACGCGACGACGAGCACCCCGGGGAGGCGGCCGCCGGCGGTGCGCAGGGCGGCGGTCAGGGCCCGGCGGGAGGCCGGGTCAGTCATCAGCACCGTGTGCAGGCCGGGCGCGCCGGCGGGCATCTCCAGGTCCGCGCAGCGCCGGCCGGCCAGCTCGGCGGCCGCCTCGACGGACCAGCCGCGCCCGGCCTGCCCGTCCACCGGCAGGAGCAGGACGGCCGGCGCGGCGGCCGGCCGGGGCCCGAGGGGGGAGAACGCGTCGAGGGAGGGGACGCGCGCACCCGTCAGGGCGCGGCGCAGCACCGCCGCCGCCGGGAGCGGGAGCGCGGCCGACGCGTCCGGCACATACACGTCCGCCGCACGCCAGGTGCGCTCCGGGAGGACGGCCGCGCCCCGCGCGCCGCGCGCCGCGCGGAGGGCCGAGGCGCCGACGTCGCCGGCCGTGGCGGCCGCGCGCTCGCCCACGATGCGGGCCCGGCCCACCCAGCGACGCAGCCGCGCCCCGGCCGTGTTCACAGCGCGGTGATCCCGGTGGGCCGCTCGCCGCCGCTCCACGCGATGCGCTCCCGCACGAGCTCTGACTGCTTGCGCTCGAGGATTTCCTGGGCCTCCTCGGTCCGCCCCTGGGCCATGGCCCGGGCGTAGAGGTTGTAGCCGCGCGTCACGGCGCGAGGGCTGCCGTCCATCGTCAGGACGCCCCGCTCGATCCAGATCACGCGCTGGCACATCTCCTGGATGGTGCTGAGGGAGTGGCTGACCAGGAACACGCAGCCGGCCTGCTCGCGCAACTCGTCGAGCCGCTGGCGCGTGCGCTCCCGGAACTGGGCGTCGCCCGTGTTGAGCGCCTCGTCGATCACGAGGATGTCCGGGTCCACCGAGGTGGCGATCGCGAACTGCAGGCGCGCGGCCATGCCCGAGGAGTACGCCTTGAGCGGCAGCTGGAGCGCGTGGTCGTCGAGACCGGACAGGGCGACGACGGCGTCCCGCTTGGCCTCCGCCTCCGCGCGGGACATCCCCATCGCCAGGCAGCCCAGACGGATGTTGTCCTCACCGGAGACCTGGCGCACGAGCGCGGCGTTGACGCCCAGCATCACGGGCGTGGAGGTCGCGTAGATGTGGCCGGTGGTCGGGCGCATCTGGCCAGTGATGAGCTTCATCAGGGTGGACTTGCCGGACCCGTTCGTGCCGATCACGCCCACGGACTCGCCGCGCCCCACCACGAACGACAGCGGCTGCAGCGCCTGGACCTCCGTGGTGCGAACGCCCCGGGCGGCGCGGACCCGACCCCGCAGGCCCCGGCGGGGCTGGACCGCTTCGGCCGAGAGGACGCGGTAGGTCATGGACGCCTCGTCGACGACGACGGAGGGAGTCAGCGGCTCCGCGCTCATCGTTCCTCCCCGTAGGTCTCCTCGGCGCGCCAGAACACCACGGTCCCCACCACGAGCAGGGCCGCCGTCCACGCCGCGAGGACGATCCACCGCATGGGGTCCGCGTCGGAGGCGTACAGCAGGGACTGTCGCGCGATGTCCAGGACGCAGAACAGCGGGTTCAGATGCATGGCGGTCATCAACGGCGGGATGTTCGCGAAGCGGTCGGCGCTGAAGAACACGGCGGAGACGTAGAGCCAGATCCGGGTGCCGAACGCGATGAGGTTGGACAGGTCGGACCAGCGGGCCACGTAGCGGGCCAGCAGGAGGGAGGCGCCGACGTTGAACAGCGTCTGCAGCGCCAGCAGCGGGATCAGCAGCAGCCAGCGCCACGTGATCTGCTCCATCGGCGGGATGGCCAGGACCAGCACCAGCATCACCACCAGCGTCGGGCCGAAGAGCATCAGCTCGCGGATGTTCGTCGCGATCGGCAGTGTGGCCCGCGGGAAGCGGAAGGCGCGGACGATGGAGAGGTTGGTCGAGATCGAACGCGACCCCGCCGTGATCGCGCTCGAGGTGTAGCGGAACAGGAACACGCCGATGATCAGGTAGCCGAGGAAGTTCGGCACGCCACGGCCGGTGCCCAGCAGCAGCCCGAACACGAGGAAGTACGCCGCGCCGTCGAGGATCGGGTTGAGGACCATCCAGACGCGGCCGAGCGCGTTGACGGAGTTCGCCCCGGCGATCCGGGAGCGGGAGTCGAACAGGATGAACGAGCGGTACTCCCAGAGGGAGGCCAGGTAGCGCGCCAGGCCCGGACGGGCGCCCACTCGGCGCAGGGTGGCTCCGTCCACGGTCAGGACCGCGGTGCCGCTCGGGACGCGGGGATCGCCGGTGTCTGCCATGCCGTCGCGGCCTCTCTTCATGCAGGCGGGAAGGCGGGCCGGGGCGGCCCGCCGCGAGTCGCCACTCTAGCAACCGGTGGTGCGGCGGCGCCGTCAGTAGACTGGCGACAGCTCGCGCCCGCGTCGAGCCTGATCGGGCCGCGGCCGCGGTCCGTCGTCCAGTCAAGAGGAGCAACTGTGCCCAAGGTCATGCCCATCTACGGAACCCGCCCGGAGGCGATCAAGGTGGCCCCCATCGTCAAGGCGCTGCAGGCCGACGAGCGGTTCGAGTGCGTGGTGACCGTCACGGGGCAGCACCGCGAGATGCTGGACCAGGTCAACGAGCTGTTCGGCATCGTCCCGGACCACGACCTGAACATCATCCAGCCGCGCCAGACCCTCAACGGCGTGTTCGCCCGCACCCTCGACGGGCTCGACGCCGTCCTCGAGCAGGAGCGGCCGGACGCCGTCGTCGTCCAGGGCGACACCACGACCTCGACGGCGGGCGCCGTCGCCGCCTTCAACCGCGGCATCCCCGTGGTCCACGCCGAGGCAGGCCTGCGCAGCTTCGACATCCTCTCCCCGTTCCCGGAGGAGGCCAACCGCAAGATCACCAGCCAGATCTCGGCGCTGCACCTGCCCCCGACCACCGTGAGCCGGGACAACCTGCTGCGTGAGGCCGTGGCCGCGGAGGACGTCTACGTCACGGGCAACACCGTGATCGACGCACTGCTGGAGGCCGTCAGCCACCAGGTGCCGTTCGAGGACGAGCGTCTGGCCGAGCTGGAGGCGTCCGGCCGTCGCGTCGTCCTCGTGACCACCCACCGGCGCGAGAACCAGGGCGATGCGATGCGCGGCGTGGGCCGCGCCCTGGCCCGCCTGGCCGCGGACCACCCCGAGGTCACCTTCGTGCTGCCGGCGCACCGCAACCCGGTGGTGCGCGAGGCGATCCTGCCGGAGATCGAGGGCCGCGAGAACGTGCTCGTGACCGAGCCCCTCGCCTACGGCGAGTTCACCCACCTGCTGTCTGTGGCCACCGTCGTGCTGACGGACTCCGGCGGCGTCCAGGAGGAGGCCCCGTCGCTGGGCAAGCCCGTCCTCGTGATGCGCGAGAACACCGAGCGTCCCGAGGCCGTGACCGCCGGCACCGTGCGTCTGATCGGCACGGACGAGGAGGTCGTGGTCACCGAGGTCACCCGCCTGCTGACGGACGAGGCCGCGTACAGCGCGATGTCCCAGGCCGTGAACCCCTACGGCGACGGCCGCGCGGCCGAGCGCACGGTCTCAGCGATCGCCGAGCTGCTCGGCGTGGGCGAGCGGCTGCCGGCCTTCGACGGCGCCTGAGCCGCACCACACCCCCGGACGGGGACACCCACCCCGTCGACGTCACGAGGCCGCCGTCCCCGCGGGGACGGCGGCCTCGTGCCTGCCCCGACGTCACCCGTCCTCGCGCGGGGTCACCCGGGCGTCCTCCGGGCGGACCAGCGGCAGGGACCCGGTGCGGGGCCCACCGGGCACGATCGGCAGATTGGTCTCCGGAGCACGCCACCACGCGAGCGCGCCGAGCAGGATGACGCCGCCGGTGAGCGCGAACGCCCATCCGTAGCCGGCGGTGTCCACCACGAGCCCGGCCAGCAGCGGACCGGAGATGGCGCCCAGGTCGGCGGACATCTGGGCGGTGGACATCACAGCGCCGGCGCGCCGCCCCTGGCCGACGACGTCGCCGATGGCCGCCTGCTGCGGGGCGTTCAGGGTGCCCGTGCCCGCGCCGGCCAGCAGGCACGCGAGCAGGAAGAGCGCGGGCGAGCTCATCCAGCCGATCACCCCGGTGGTGACGGCCATGACGAGCAGGCCCGTCAGGATCAGCGGCCGGCGCCCGTGCACGTCGGACAGCCGCGAGCTGAACGTCACGGCCGTGACGTTGCCGAGCGCGAACACGGACAGGGCCAGGCCCGCCATGAGCGCGCCGTCCACCTCCCAGCCCAGCAGCGCCGTGCCGGCGAACGCGCTCGCCGCGAACAGGGGCATCACCGAGTTCCGCACCCCGAACGTCGCCCAGCCGTTGGCGAAGAAGGAGACCAGCGCGGCCCGGTAGGACGGGTTGGCCAGGGCCTCCCGGATCGGCATGGCGGGGCGGACGTCGCGGACGGCGCGGTCCGCGAGCCGGGTGTCCTTGAGCAGGAAGAACACGAGGGCCGCCGCCACCACCAGGGAGCTGCCGTAGATCAGGAACGGGGCCCGGTACCCGAACACGGCCAGGGCGGAGCCCACGATCGGCCCCACGATGTTGCCGATCAGAAAGGCGGACGCGTAGGCGCCCGAGATCCTGCCGCGCATCGTGGGCGGGGACTTCCGGGCCAGGAACGCCATCGCGGACACGGTGAACAGGGTGGAGCCGATGCCGCCGATCGCGCGGAAGAGGATCAGCTGCGGGAAGGTCTGCGCGAAGGCGATCAGGAACATGGACGCGGCCACGATCAGCACGCCCGTCATGTACACGGGCGTCTCGCCGAGCCGGTTCGTCAGCTTGCCGGAGACCGGGGCGAACAGGAGGCGGGTCAGCCCGAACGCGGACACGACGGCGGCCACCCCGACGGCGGACGCGTCGAACGTCGCCGCGTACTGCGGCAGCAGCGGGGCGATGATGCCGAAGCCGATCGCGATGATGAACGCGGCGGCGACGAGGACCTTGATCTCACGGGGCAGGGGGACCCGCGAGGAGCGGGCGGACGACAACGGCATGACCGCCATCTTCGCACGGCGCCGGGTGTGCGACCCGGGGCGACGTCCGCCACGCCTCGTGGGACACTGGTGAGATGGACCACCGGTCTTCCTCCGGCCGTCGCCGGATGTTCCGCGTCTGCGCCGGCCTGCTGGCCGCTGCCGTCGGGTTGGCGGGCTGTGCACCTCACCCTGCCGCGGCGCCCGGCGACGAGTCCGGGGATCCTCCCCAGACAGCTGGCCACCCCATGACCGCCGTCGAACGCGCAAGCCTCTCTCCGTGTCGAGGCTATGGGCAGCTCCAGAGATTCAACACCGTGGAGACCAACGCGCGGGACGTCTACGGGTGGCGCCAGTTCGATCCCGTCGCGGTGGGTGACGGATCGGGTGACATCGACTGGGATGTAGATCCTTACCAGGACGAAGGCTGGCGTCTGTGGCTGTCTTCCCTCAGGTGGATCGGGCCCAGCATCGAAGCCGGCCGGGAAGGCGACGAGGAGGCCCTCGGTGTCGCTGAGCGGGTCATACGCGATTGGCGGGCTGACCACGAGGGCGGATGGGGCGGCGACCATGATGATGCGGAGGCCAACCATCATCGCATGGGGGTCCTCCTCTGCTTCCGTGAAGTGGTCGCCGACCGCGCAGCACGTTCTGCTGAACTTGCCAAGGACGGCAGTCTGCCGGAGGAGTATGCCTGGCTGGATGATCTGATCGGCCAGCACGCAGCGCAGAACATGGCGCGCTACTCGAAGCGGCACAATCACGGGTCGATGGAGAATCTGGCTCTTCTGGGCGCCGGGTGCGTTCTGGGCCGACCGGACTGGATGGAGCACGCCATGGAGCGCGCCGAAGGAGATATCCCCTTCCAGGTGGACGACCAGGGCCTCAGCAACGAAGCGGCACCGCATTACGCGCAATTCAACTATGTGCTCTTCCAAGCCATCGATGAGACGGCAGCCCGATGCGGGGTCGAATCCGGCGCCTTCGAGGATGGGGTGGAAAAAATGGGTCAAGCCCTTCCTCATATGGTTGATTCGACGGGCTCATATTGGCAATACGGGGACAGTGCAGAGTTCCCTGTCAAGCCATTCGACGGCATGAGCGATGAGCTGCGCTACGCGGCCACCGACGGGGCGGAGGGCGTCGCGTCCGCCGACCGTGTCCGTGCTTTTGACTCCGGCCCCGTATTCGGCCGGTCATCCTGGGGAACTCCCGACGACGGCTTCGCGGACGCCGCCGCGTGGATGCTGCGCACGGGCACGGGGCGGGAGACGAAGTCCCACCGCGGTGATCTGATGCAGTTCCTGTACACGGCGCGCGGTCGCCAGATCGTCGAAGACGGGGGACATCCCGGCATCGTCGAGGACAGTTGGCGACCGTGGGGTCTGGGGCCGACTGCGCACAACGTGATCCACATTCCGACGCTCGACGAGTACCCGGGCGCGGGTCCCGCCGAGCGGGGTGATGTGTGGGTGTCGTCGGATGGCTCTGCCGACGGTGCGACGGCGCGCCAGAACCTGGACGTCGGCGGGGAGCGGGCCCGTTCTGTTCTCGTGCTCACCGACCCGGACGTCGCCGTCATCGTGGATCGCACTCGCATCCTCGACGGCCGGACGGACCATGTGGTCGAGACGCTCTGGAATCTTCCGGCGGAGTTCTCGGCAGAGAGGGTCTCCGAGGACACCGTCCGGGCGGTGGACGCAGGCTCCGGCGAATCGACGACCCTGGTGCAGGTGCGCCTGGACGGTGAGCCGGTGCCGCGTGGCGGTGTGCACCTGCGACGGGGCGAGACCGACGTCGAGGGCGGCCACGCCCACCACGGATGGCACTACCCCGCAGAGCAGGAACGGGAGGAGGCGACTCAGGTCGCGTTCCGTTCGACCGGAGCCGAGTCCGCGATCGTGAGTGTGCTCGTCCCGGCCGCCGCGGGCGACGCCGTGAAGGTGGACAGTGAGAGCGCCCCCGACGGCTCCGTCATCCTCACGGTCCGGAGCGAGGATGGGCACGCCCGAGTCGCGGTGCAGCAGGACGGCACCCTCTCCCGCCTGACGTGAACCGTGCGGCCCGGGGCGGGCGACGGCCCGTGTGACAGACTGGGCCCGTGGAAATCGTGCTCATAGTCTCAGTCGTGGCCGCCCTGCTGCTGGGCGGCGTGCTCGTCGGCCTGCTGGACCGGCGCCCCGCCCCGCCGAAGGGGTCGTACCAGGAAGTGCGGGACGCGGACGACCCGCGCCCGAGCCCGCGGCACGCGGCCCCGTCGGGCTCCACCGCCGTCCTGGAACGCCCCGAGGTCGACGAGGCGCCGCCCGTCGTCGCCGAGCCGGAGCCCACCGTCGTCGAGGAGGCGGAGACCGCCCCGGCGAAGCCCGAGTACGAGCGGCCCGAGGCCGCCGGCTCGCGCCTGGCCCGCCTGCGGGCCCGCCTGCTCAAGTCCAACAACGTCTTCGGCAAGGGCCTGCTGGCGCTGCTGTCCCAGGACCGCATCGACGACGACGTGTGGGACGAGATCGAGGAGACGCTGCTGATGGCGGACCTCGGCACCGAGCCCACCCTGGAGCTCGTCGACCGCCTCAAGGCCCGCGTCACGGTCGAGGGCACGCGTGACCCCGAGCAGGTGCGCACCCTGCTGCGCGAGGAGCTCGTGGCGATGGTGGACCCCTCGATGGACCGCCGTCTCGCCGCGACCCGCAAGGGCGACCGCCCCGCCGTGACCATGGTCGTGGGCGTCAACGGCGTCGGCAAGACCACCACCGTGGGCAAGCTCGCCCGCGTGCTCGTGGCGGAGGACCGCACCGTCGTGCTCGGCGCCGCGGACACCTTCCGCGCCGCCGCCGCCGAGCAGCTCGCCACGTGGGGTGCCCGCGTGGGCGTCGAGACCGTCCGCTCCGAGAAGGAGGGCGCCGACCCGGCGTCCGTCGCCTTCGAGGCCGTGGAGCGCGGCATCGCCGAGGGCGTCGACGTCGTGCTCGTGGACACCGCGGGCCGCCTGCAGAACAAGGCCAACCTCATGGACGAGCTCGGCAAGATCAAGCGCGTCATCGAGAAGCAGGCCGAGGTGGACGAGGTCCTGCTCGTCCTCGACGCCACCACCGGCCAGAACGGCCTGACCCAGGCGAAGGTGTTCGCCGAGGTCGTGGACGTCACCGGCATCGTGCTGACCAAGCTGGACGGCACCGCCAAGGGCGGCATCGTGATCGCCATCCAGCGCCAGCTCGGCGTGCCCGTCAAGCTGATCGGCCTCGGCGAGGGCCCCGATGACCTCGCGCCGTTCACCGCCGAGGGCTTCGTGGACGCGCTGCTGGCCGACTGACCCGCCGCGCCGCGCACCGGGCCCCTTCCGACGTCGTCGGGAGGGGCCCGCTGCGTCCCCGGTCACCCCCGGCGGCGCGGCGCGTCACATTGCGTCCGATTCCGTGCGCGCCACCGTGCCGCGCCTCACGCTCCGCTACGCTCCTTGAGCAACGGTCCGATCCTGGACCGGGCGACGACGCCGGACGAACGGCGTCGACGCGGCGGGCGTCCGGCTCAGACCGAGGAGACGCCCATGAACGAGATGACCCTGGACGCCGGAACCGTGTGGATGGTGGTGAGCGCAGGCCTCGTCCTCTTGATGACACCGGGGCTCGCCTTGTTCTACGGCGGGATGACCCGCTCGAAGTCCGCGCTGAACATGATGATGATGTCCTTCGTCTCGATGGGCCTGGTCGGCGTCGTGTGGATCCTCTGGGTCTCCGGCATGACCGGCGGCGAGGGCTGGCTCGGCCTCGTCGGCAGCCCGCTGGCCGACCCCGGCCTCACCACCGCGATGGAGGAGGGCGGTCTGATCGCCGCCGGCTTCGGCGCCACCTTCGCCATCATCACGGTGGCCCTCATCTCGGGCGCGGTCGCGGACCGCGCCCGCTTCCTCACCTGGTGCGTGTTCGTGCCGGTGTGGGTGACCCTGGTCTACGCGCCGCTGGCCTACATGGTGTGGGGCGGCGGCCTGCTCGCCGAGGAGGGCGCCATCGGCTCGCGCCTCGGCGAGGCCCTGGACTTCGCCGGCGGCCTCGTGGTGCACATCAGCGCCGGCGTGGCGGCGCTCGTCCTGGCCCTGATGATGGGCAAGCGCAAGGGCTTCGGCGTGGACCCCGGCCACAAGCCGCACAACGTGCCCTTCACCATGCTGGGCGCCGCCCTGCTGTGGTTCGGCTGGTTCGGCTTCAACGGCGGCGCCGCCGGCGACACGGGCCAGCTCGGCCTGATCTGGATCAACACCCTGGCCGCCGCCGCGGCCGGCATGCTCGGCTGGGTCGTGGTGGAGTGGGTGCGCCGCGGCCGCCCGACCTCGATCGGCACCGCCTCCGGCATCGTGGCCGGCCTCGTCGGCATCACTCCGGCGTGCGCCTTCGTCAGCCCGCTCGGCGCCCTGGTGATCGGCGTGGCCTCCGGCGCGGCCAGCGCCCTGGCCGTGAACCTCAAGTACCGCCTCGGCTTCGACGACTCCCTCGACGTGGTGGGCGTGCACCTGACCGCCGGCATCCTGGGCACCGTGCTCATCGGCTTCTTCGCCCTGCCCTCCGAGGGCCCCGCGGGCCTGTTCTACGGCGGGGACGGCCGTCTGCTGCTGGCCCAGACGGTGGCCGTCGTCGTGGCCGTGGTGTTCACCGCGGTGCTCACCTTCCTCATCGCGCTCGTGCTCAAGGCCACCCTGGGCCTGCGCGTGAGCGAGGAGGACGAGGAGCGCGGCGTGGACCTCACCCTGCACGACGAGTCGGCCTACCACTACGACGTCGGCTTCGGCGGGGTGCCCGTCCCCGCCGAGGCGCGGTGAGCCGCCGCGGACGGGTGAGGCCGGTCGGTTGCTAGGCTTGGCGGGCGCCGCGGTGGATGCCGCGGCGCCCGCGACCGACCGCGTCCGGCTCAGTCGACCCCGCTTCGAAGGATCACACCCGCCGTGTTCAACTCCCTGTCCGACCGCCTCACAGCCACCTTCCGCAGCCTCAAGGGCAAGGGGCGGCTGAGCGAGGCGGACATCGACGCCACCGCACGCGAGATCCGCCGCGCCCTCCTGGACGCCGACGTCGCCGTGCCCGTGGTCCGCCAGTTCATCGCGCAGATCAAGGAGCGCGCCCTCAGCGCCGAGGTGGCCCAGGCCCTGAACCCGGGCCAGCAGGTCGTGAAGATCGTCAACGAGGAGCTCGTGGGCATCCTCGGCGGTGAGACCCGGCGCATCCAGCACGCCAAGACGGGCACCACCGTCATCATGCTCGTGGGCCTGCAGGGCGCCGGCAAGACGACCCTCGCCGGCAAGCTCGCCCACCTGCTCAAGTCCCAGGGCCACACCCCGCTGCTCGTGGCCTGCGACCTCCAGCGCCCGAACGCCGTGAAGCAGCTGCAGGTCGGCGGCGAGCGCGCCGGCGTCCCGGTCTACGCGCCGCACCCCGGCGTCTCCTCCGAGTTCGAGGCCGCCTCCGGCGACCCGGTGCAGGTGGCCCGCGACGGCGTCGCCGAGGCCAACACGAAGTACCACGACGTGGTCATCATCGACACCGCGGGCCGCCTCGGCGTGGACGCCGAGCTCATGCAGCAGGCCGCAGACATCCGCGCCGCCGTGGACCCGGACGAGGTGCTCTTCGTCATCGACGCGATGATCGGCCAGGACGCCGTGGCCACGGCCCAGGCGTTCAACGAGGGCGTCGGCTTCACCGGCGTCGTGCTCACCAAGCTCGACGGCGACGCGCGCGGCGGCGCCGCGCTGTCCGTCCGCCACGTGACCGGCAAGCCGATCATGTTCGCCTCCACGGGCGAGGGCCTGAAGGACTTCGAGGTCTTCCACCCGGACCGCATGGCCTCGCGCATCCTCGACATGGGCGACGTGCTCTCCCTGATCGAGCAGGCCGAGCAGAACTGGGACCGCACCGAGGCCGAGAAGATGGCCCGCAAGTTCGCGGACCAGGAGGACTTCACCCTCGACGACTTCCTCGCCCAGATGCAGCAGCTCAAGAAGATGGGCTCGCTGAAGAAGATGCTCATGATGATGCCGGGCGCCCAGGGCATGCGGCAGCAGCTTGAGCAGTTCGACGAGTCGTCGATCGGCCGCGTCGAGGCGATCATCCACTCGATGACCCCGCACGAGCGCGTGGCCCCCAAGATCATCAACGGCTCGCGCCGTGCCCGCATCGCCCGCGGCTCGGGCGTGAGCGTGTCCGAGGTCAACGGCCTGCTCGAGCGCTTCGCCGAGGCGCAGAAGATGATGAAGCGCATGGCCGCCGGCGGTGGCATCCCGGGCATGCCCGGGATGCCGGGCGGCGCCTCCCGCAAGACGAAGGGCAAGGGCAAGAACGCGAAGCGCGATCGCGTGAAGTCCGGCAACCCGGCCAAGGCCGCGGCCGAGCGCAAGGCGATCGAGGAGCGGCGCGCCCGCGCCGCCCAGGCGCAGGCCGGGGCGGTGTTCGGCCGCGACGGCGCGGGCATGGAGGGCTTCGACCCGTCCACCCTCAACCTGCCGGCGGGCTTCGAGAAGTACCTCAAGGACCGCTGAGCCGCCCGCTGCTCGGTCGCGGCGCGCCGGGTGTGCACCGGCCCGCCCGATCTGGCAGAATGGCACGGTACTGAGCGTGAGCCCGGACGACCCTCTATCCTCCGCTGCGCTCCGTTCCGTGTGCCAGGTCGTCGACGCCCGCTGCCCCCACGCGGCGTCGTGCCCCGGCCCCCCAGATCCACTGAAGGAGAACCACACTCGTGGCTGTCAAGATTCGTCTGAAGCGGTTCGGCAAGATCCGCGCCCCGTTCTACCGCGTCGTCGTCATGGACTCGCGCACCCGCCGCGATGGCCGTGCCATCGAGGAGATCGGCAAGTACCACCCCACCGAGGAGCCCTCGTTCATCGAGATCGACTCGGAGCGCGCCCAGTACTGGCTCTCCGTCGGCGCCCAGCCGACCGAGCAGGTCGCCGCGCTGCTGAAGGTCACCGGTGACTGGCAGAAGTTCAAGGGCGAGTCGGGCGCCGAGGGCACCCTGAAGTCCAAGTCCGAGAAGGAGGCCTTCGTGGCCCCCGAGAAGGGCTCGGTCATCCTGCCGGAGGAGCCGAAGCAGGAGGAGGCCCCGGCCGAGTCCGAGCAGGCCGCCGAGGCTCCGGCCGAGGAGGCCGCTGAGGCGCCGGCCGAGGACGCCGAGAAGTCCGAGTGACCATGCTGACCGAGGCCCTCGAGCACCTGGTGCGCGGCATCGTGGACACGCCCGAGGCGGTCCGCGTGGACGCCCGCTCCCAGCGGCGCGGCGACATGCTGGAGGTCCGCGTGGCCCCCGAGGACCTGGGTCGCGTGATCGGCCGCCAGGGTCGCACCGCCACCGCGCTGCGCACCGTGCTGGACGGCCTGGCCGGCCACCCCGTCCGCGTGGACGTGGTGGAGACCGACCGCCGCTCCTGACGGCCCGTGACGCACGGCCCGGTGGAACAAGCAGATCCTCGTGGTCGGCTTCGCGGAGTCGCCGGACCGCAACGTCGCCGAGACCCTGCGCGGCGCCCAGCTGTTCGCCGTTCCGGCCGTGCCCGAGGAGTCCGACGAGTGGTACGAGGAGGACCTCGTGGACCTCGAGGTGCGGGTCGAGGGCGAGCGCGTCGGCGTCGTCACGGCCCTGACCACCGGGGCGGTCCAGGATCTGCTGCACGTCGCGTTGGACGGCGTCGAGGAGGAGGCCCTGGTGCCCTTCGTCGAGGAGATCGTCCCGGAGATCGACTCCGAGGCCGGCGTGCTCGTGCTGACCCCGCCGCCGGGGCTGCTCGAGCTCGCCACCGGCGAGGACGAGGGCGCCGTAGACGGGCCCGCCGATGCGGATGCGGAGGACTGAGCGGTGCGCTTCGACGTCGTCACGATCTTCCCCGAGTACCTCGCGGTGCTCGACGTCTCGCTGCTGGGCCGTGCCCGCCGCGAGGGCCTCGTGGACGTGCACGTCCACGACCTGCGCGACTTCACCGTCGACCGGCACCGCACCGTGGACGACACGCCCTACGGCGGCGGCGCCGGCATGGTGATGAAACCGGAGCCGTGGGCGCTCGCGCTCGAGCACGTGGCGGCCCAGGGGCCCGTGTCACCGGCCCCCGCCGAGTCGTCGTCGGCGGAGCCGGGGGACCGCCCCGTGCTGCTCGTGCCGACGCCCTCGGGGGAGCGCTTCACCCAGCGGTTCGCCCGGGAACTGGCGGGCCGGGAGCACGTGGCGATCGCGTGCGGCCGCTACGAGGGGATCGACGAGCGCGTCTTCGGCTGGGCCGAGGAGCTCTTCGAGGTGCGGCTGGTCTCGCTGGGCGACTACGTGCTCAACGGCGGCGAGGTCGCGGCGCTGGCGATGATCGAGGCCGTCGGCCGCCTCGTGCCGGGCGTCGTGGGCAACCCGGCCTCGCTCGTCGAGGAGTCCCACGAGGACGGCCTGCTGGAGTACCCGGTCTACACCAAGCCCGCGGACTGGCGGGGCCGTGCGGTGCCGCCCGTGCTGCTCTCGGGCGACCACGGCAAGGTCGCGGCCTGGCGTCGGGCCCAGCAGGAGGAGCGCACGCGCGAGCGGCGACCGGACCTGTGGGCGGCGTACGACTCCGAGGACTGACCCGCCGCGCCCGACGGGCCGGAGGGGCGTCGCGGCGTCATCGGCTGTGGCATAATGGATCCTCGTGTCCGCCGGACGCCCGACCTGCCACAGGGGGCGCGCGTCAACGGATCGGACCCCGGGACCGCACCCCACGTGCGGAGCCCGGCCCTCGGCTCGGGACCCGGCCCCCTCGTCATGCGGACGTGGACGGGCCGTGCGCCCGCATACCACGCGGTTGACCTGTGGCATCCGCCAGGAGAGACGACATGCACATTCTCGACTCGTTCGACAAGAAGACGCTGCGCGACGACATCCCGGAGTTCGCCCCCGGCGACACCGTCAAGGTGCACGTGAACATCATCGAGGGCAAGACTGCCCGCGTCCAGGTGTTCCAGGGCTACGTCATGGGCCGTCAGGGCTACGGCGTGCGCGAGACCTTCCGCGTCCGCAAGGTGTCCTTCGGCATCGGCGTGGAGCGCGTGTTCCCGGTGCACTCCCCGGTCATCGACAAGATCGAGGTCGTCACCAAGGGCGACGTGCGCCGCGCGAAGCTGTACTACATGCGCGACCGCCACGGCAAGGCCGCCCGCATCCGCGAGAAGCGCGCCGACGCCAAGTGATCATCCCGGTCGGCCCCGCCGACCGGTGATCGACCCATGCGCACCTCGGAGCCCCGTGACCCCCGCCGGTCACGGGGCTCCGTCGCGTCCGGGGCCGGCTCCTCCTCGGGCCCGACGGCGGCCCCCGCCTCCGGCACGAGCCGCTGGTGGGCGTGGCTCGGCCTGACCGTGGTGGCCGCCGTCGTGGTGGCCGCGGTGCTGCGAGCCCTCACCGGCCCCGTCTACCTCATCCCCTCCGGGTCGATGGAGCCGACCCTGCAGCCCGGCGACCGCGTGCGGGTGGACGCCGCCGCGGCCGGCGGGCAGGGCCTGCACCACGGCGACGTGGTGGTGTTCGACGGCGCCGGCAGCCTGGCGCCGTACCGTTCGGCCGGATCGCTCGAGCGCGGCCTCGAGGACGTCGCCCGGTGGTGGGGCGTCGGCGCGGCCGAGGACGTCTTCGTCAAGCGCGTGCTGGCCCTGCCGGGGGACCGCCTCGAGTGCTGCGCCCCGGACGGCCGGCTGCTGCGCAACGGCGAGCCGCTGGACGAGCCGTATCTCGGCAGGCCCGTGACCGCAGACGAGCCGGCCGCGGCGGGGACCTGGTCCTTCGAGGTGCCCGACGGGCGCATGGTCGTCCTGGGCGACCACCGCGCCGCCTCCCGGGACTCCCGCGCACTGCTGGGCGCCCCCGGCGGCGGGCTGATCCCGCTCGAGCGGGTCGAGGGCCGGGCCGCGGAGATCGTGTGGCCCCTGTCCCGCCGCGGGACCATGGACGCCCCCTCCGGGGACACGCCGTGACGGGGCGCCGCACCGCGCTGATCGCGGCCGCCGTGACCGTACTCGCCTGCGTGCTGGCGTGGGCCTTCCTGGCGCGCATGTACGCCATCCCGTCCTCGTCCATGGAGCCCGGGCTGCGGGCCGGCGACCGCGTGGTCGCCACGCTGCTCACCCCGGATCCGTTCCCGGTGCGCCGCGGTGACGTGGTGGTGTTCGAAGACACGAAGGGCTGGCTGCCCGGGGGCGGCCACGTGATCAAGCGGGCCGTCGGGCTGCCGGGGGACATCGTCTCCTGGACACCCGGCGAGGAGACGCTGCGCGTGAACGGGGTGCCCGTGGAGGAGCCGTACCTCGCGCCGGGGGAGACGCCCGCGCAGGAGGCGTTCGAGGTGACCGTGCCTGCGGGGCGACTGTGGGTGCTCGGTGACCATCGCTCGGCGTCGGCGGACTCCCGCGCGCACCGCGCCGGGCCCGGGGGCGGGTTCGTGGCCCTCGACGACGTGGTGGGCCGCGCCCGGTTCGTGGTCTGGCCGCTGGACCGGATCGGCGGCGCCGGCACCGACCCCGACGCGTTCGCCACCGTGCCGGACGCGCCCGCGCCGGAGGCTCGCACGTGACCGCCCGCCGGGGCGGTGGCCGGCCGACGGTGCGCGCCGGCCTGGACGTCGAGGCGGGGCTGGCCGCGCCGGCCCTCGCCGCGCGGGGAGCGGACCGGGTGCTGGTGGCGGGCATGGACGAGGTGGGCCGGGGCGCGCTGGCCGGGCCCGTCGTCGTCGGGGTGTGCGCCGCGTGGCTGCCCGCCGCGGGGCAGATCCCTCCGGTGCGCGACTCCAAGGCGCTCACGGACCGACGCCGGCGCGCCCTGGTCCCGCAGATCGAGGACTGGGCGGCCGGGGTGGCGCTGGGCGAGGCCGGCCCCGCGGAGATCGACGCGCTGGGGATCTCGGCGGCCCTCGGCCTCGCCGGGCGACGGGCGTGGGCGGCGCTGTGCGCCGCGGTGGGGCAGGAGCCGGTCGCCCTCGTGCTCGACGGCCGGGACGACTGGCTGAGCCGCTCCGATCCCGACGCCGGCCCCGCGCCCGCGCCGCGCCCGCTGCCGCCCGAGCCCACGATGCTGGTGCGGGCCGAGGACCGGTGCGCGACGGTGGCGGCCGCGTCGATCGCCGCGAAGGTGGCCCGCGACGACGTCATGATCGCCCTCGACGCGGCGCACCCGGGGTACGGATGGGCCGGGAACAAGGGGTACGGCTCAGCCGCGCACCGGGCCGCCCTGGCCGAGCGCGGGGCGAGCGAGCAGCACCGGCGCAGCTGGAACCTCGGGCTGCCGGGCGCGCCCGCGCAGGCGCCGCCCACGCTGTTCGACTGAGCCCCCGGGGCCGGGCGAGGCCGCCCGTTCGACGTGCGACCCCCGGACGGGGGAGGATGGAGGCCGTGCGTGCCCGGACTGTCGCGGGTGCGCGGCGAACACTGAGGAGGCATGTCATGAGCGCAGACGACGTCGAGGACTTCGAGGCCGAGGCCGAGCTGCTGCTCTACCGCGAATACCGGGACGTGGTGGGCCTGTTCCGCTACGTCGTGGAGACCGAGCGGCGCTTCTACCTCGCCAACGACGTGCGGCTGACGCCCCGCCAGGCGGACGGGGACGTGTTCTTCGAGATCCTGCTCGAGGACGCCTGGGTGTGGGACGTGTACCGCACGCAGCGGTTCATCAAGCGCGTGAAGGTGCTGACCTTCAAGGACGTGAACATCGAGGAGCTGCCCACCGAGGACCTGACGGTCCCGCCGGACGGCCAGCTGCCGAGCTGACCCACCCCTGAGCGGTCCAGAGGACGGGACGCAGACGTCCACTCCTGCACAGGCGTCCGGCCCCGCACAATCCCCGCCGCCGCCCACCCCGCGGCCTCGCCCGGGACCACCCTGGTGCCCAGGAGGTGGTCGGGATGACGGGGACCGCGGAACAGATCGGGGCGCAGCCGCCCGGAGAGAGGCGCGCCAGCCGCGCGCACACGGCGCTGGGCCGGTTCGGTGAGGACGCCGCCGCGCGCTGGCTCGCCGAGCGCGGCTACGTGATCGCCGACCGCAACTGGCGGGGCGAGGCCGGAGAGCTGGACATCGTGGCCCACCACGCCGGCTGGTGGGTGGGCGTCGAGGTGAAGACCCGCTCGGGCCTGGCCTTCGGCGACCCGTTCGAGTCGATCGACCGGCGCAAGCTCACCCGGCTGCACCGCCTCACCGCGGCGTGGGTGCGGGCCCACGCCGCGGACCGCCGGGGCACGCCCTGGCGCGTCGACGCCGTCGCCGTGCTGGTGCCGCGCACGGGAGGGATCCGCTTCGACCTGCTGCAGGACGTGCGGCCGTGAGCGGCATCGGACGCACCCGCTCCATCACGCTGGCGGGTCTGCGCGGGGAGGTCGTGCACGTCGAGGCGGACATCGCCCAGTCCCTGCCCGGGTTCACCCTCCTCGGCCTGCCGGACCAGGCGCTGCAGGAGAGCCGGGACCGCATCCGCTCCGCCGCGCGCAACGCCGGACTGCCCCTGACCCGGCGGCACCTGACCGTGAACCTGCTGCCGGCGGGGGTGCACAAGCGGGGCGCCTGCCACGACCTGGCGATCGTCCTGGCGGCCTACGCCGCGGACGGGCGGGTGCGGAACGTCGAGGGGCCCGTGTTCCTGGCCGAGCTCGGCCTCGACGGCGCCCTGCACCGCTCGCCGGAGACCGTGGCGATGGTGATGGCCGCCGTCGACGCGGGGTGCTCCGAGATCGTCGTCGCCGAGGACGCGGAGGCCGAGGCCCGACTGGTCCCCGGCGCCGAGGTCCGCGGCTTCGCCCATCTGCACGACGTCATCCGCGCCTTCGGCGGGGAACCGGACGGAGAGGCGCCCCGCCGCCCGGCCCGACGGGAGGTGACAGCCCCGGAACCGGAGCCGGCCCGTGCGGTGCCCGACCTCGCCGAGGTCGCCGGGCAGGCCGAGGCCCGGTTCGCCCTCGAGGTCGCAGCCGCCGGCGCCCACCACCTGCTGCTCATGGGCGCCCCGGGGGCGGGCAAGACCATGCTGGCCGAGCGCCTGCCCGGAATCCTGCCGCCCCTGGACCGGCGCACCGCGCTCGAGTGCGCCGCCCTGCGCTCCCTCCGCGGCGGCGCCGCCCGTGTCCGGCGCAGGGGCGGGACGGCCCAGGGGTTCGACGGTGACATCGACCGGACCCCGCCGTTCGAGGCACCCCACCACTCGGCGTCCCGCTCGGCCCTCGTGGGCGGCGGCAGCGGCCTCGCCCGGCCGGGAGCGGCCTCCCTCGCCCACGGCGGCGTGCTGTTCCTGGACGAGGCCCCCGAGTTCGAACGACGCACCCTCGAGGCGCTGCGCCAGCCCCTCGAGTCCGGGGAGGTGCTGCTGCACCGGGCCCTCGGCGCCGTCGTCTACCCGGCCCGGTTCCAGCTCGTGCTGGCCGCCAACCCCTGCCCGTGCGGCAAGGGCGGCGGCACGGGCGTCGAGTGCCGGTGCAGCGTGCCCGAACGCCGCCGCTACGCCCAGCGGCTCTCCGGACCGCTGCTGGACCGTGTCGACCTGCAGGTCACCGTGCGGCCCGTCGACGCGCGGCAGCTCACGGGGGCGCCCGCCTCCGAGACCACCTCGCAGGTGGCCGCCCGGGTCGCCGCGGCCGCCGACCGCCAGGCCCAACGCTGGGCCACCGCCGCAGAGCGCGGGCTCGTCCCGTCCGGGCTGCGCCGCAACGCGCACGTCCCCGCCGCGGTGCTGCGGCACGGCCCGTACGCCGTGCCCCGGGCGGCCCGCCGGCCCGCGGACGACGCCGTCGACCAGGGCCTGCTGAGCGCGCGCGGCCACGCCCGCGTCCTCCGCCTCGCCTGGACCCTGGCGGACCTGCGCGGCGCCGAACGGCCCGCACCCGAGGACACCGACGTGGCACTCACGCTGCGCCACCAGAACGAGGAGGACGCATGACCACCCACGTCACCCCGGCGGCAGACCACGTCCCCGTCGCCGGGCCGCGCCGGCCGGACGCCGCCCGGCTCGCCCGCGCCGCCCTGACCCGGCTGGTCGAGCCCGGGGACGCGCTCGCGGTGCAGACCGTCACGGCGCTGGGGCCGGAGCGGGCGCTCGCCCTGCTCACGGGCCGGGAGACGATCCAGCCCGCCGAACGCGATCTGCTCGCCGATCACGCCGGCACGCCCGACACGCTGCCCCGGCGCTGGGCCGCGGGCCTGGCCCGCTGGGCGCCCCGGGCCGCCCGACTGGAGCCGGAGCGCGACCTCGTGACTCTGCACCGGCTCGGGGGAGGCCTGCTGATCCCCGAGGACGACGCCTGGCCCGCCGCCCTGGCGGACCTGGGCGAGGAGGCGCCTCTGGGCCTGTGGTTCCGCGGCTCCGGAACGCTGCCTCCCGCGGACCGGATGCTCGCCGTCGTCGGCAGCCGGGAGGCGACCGCGTACGGGCGGACGGTGACCGCCCGCTGTGCCGCCCACGCCGTCCAGCAGGGCGCGTGCGTGATCTCCGGCGGCGCGTACGGCATCGACGGCGCCGCCCACCGGGCCGCGCTGCAGGCGCTCGCCGCACCGGGAGACGCGGCGGATCGCGACGGCGTCCCGCCCACGGTGGCGGTGCTGGCCGGCGGCCTCGACCGGTTCTACCCGGCCGGCCACGAGGACCTGCTCCGCGCGGTGATGGCCGCCGGGCTGCTCGTGTCCGAGATGCCGCCCGGGGCGAGCCCCACGCGCTACCGGTTTCTGCAGCGCAACCGAGTCATCGCCGCGCTCGCGGGGGCCGTGCTGGTGGTCGAGGCGCGCTGGCGGTCGGGAGCGCAGAACACGGCGGGCCACGCGTTCGGCCTCGGCCGCGAGGTGGGCGTCGTCCCCGGCCCCGTGACCTCGCCCAGCTCCGCCGGCTGCCACCGTCTGCTGCAGGAGAGCCCCGCCCGTCTCGTCACCACCGAGCAGGAGGCCCTTGCCCTGCTCGGTCAGGGGCCCGCCCGGAGCGGCGGCGCGGGTGGGCCGTCGTCCACCCGGGCAGCTCCCGAGCCTGCCGCGCGGCCCACCGACGGGCTCACGATGGAGGAGGCCCTCGTCCACGAGGCGCTGCCCCTGCGCCAGGCGGTGCCCGTCGACCGGATCACCGTCAGCGCCGGGCTCGCGCTGCCCACCGTCCTGGCCTGTCTGTCCCGGCTGCAGCGGGCGGGCCTGGCCGAACGGGTCGAGGACCGGTGGCGGCGCGCATGACCTCCGGCCGCGTCGCCCGGGGCGCGGATGGCAGAGTGGGGGGATGGCCCCGTCGTCCTCCGTCCGTCCCGCCCCGGCCCCGCGCGCCCCCTCGCCCCGGGACACGGCCTGGCTCGAGGCGTTCGAGGAGCACCTGCGCCACGAGCGGAACCGCAGCCCCCAGACCGTGCGCGCGTACCTCGCCGATCTGCATTCCCTCATCGACTACGTCGCCGGCACAGCCGCCACCGCGGGGACGCCCCCCGTGGACGACGATGCTCCCGCTCGCCACGGGCCCAGCGCACCGGACGTCCTCCCCGAGCTGGACATCGAGGACCTGCGCGGCTGGTTGGCGGACATGAGCGGGTCCGGCCTCGCCCGCGCGACCCTGGCCCGCCGGGTGGCCGCCGTCCGCACCTTCACGGCCTGGCTGCGCCGCGAGGGCCTGCGCTCCGACGACCCCGCCCTGCGGCTGCGCTCGCCCCGGCCCGAGGGGACGCTGCCCCACGTGCTCCAGGAGCAGCAGGCGACCCGGCTCCTCGCGGCCGCCCAGGAGCGTGTGGACGCGGCCGCCGCGGGCGACGACCCCGCCGCCCACGCGCTGGCCCTGCGGGACGCCGCCCTGCTCGAGCTGCTCTACGCCACGGGCGCCCGGGTGGCCGAACTCTCCGCCCTGGACGTGGACGACCTCGAGGCCGGCCGCGGCGTCGTCCGGCTGACCGGCAAGGGAGACCGGCAGCGCACCGTCCCCTACGGCACACCCGCGGGCCGCGCCCTCCAGGCGTGGCAGCGGCTCGGTCGCCCCCGCCTGGCCCGGCCGGACTCCGGCCCCGCCCTCTTCCTCGGCGCACGCGGCGGCCGGCTGGGGGTGCGCCAGGCGCGCACCGTCGTCGACCGGGCGCTCGAGGGCCTGGGGGACACCGCGGCCCGCGGGCCGCACGCGCTGCGCCACACGGCCGCGACCCACCTCCTCGACGGCGGCGCCGACCTGCGCAGCGTGCAGGAGCTGCTGGGCCATGCATCCCTGCGCACCACGCAGGTCTACACGCACGTCTCGATCGATCGCCTCCGCGAGGGCTACCGGCAGGCCCACCCACGCGCCTGACGCCTCCCCGGAGCGCCCCCGGCCCCTCCACTGCGCCACCGCGACACGCGCGGCGGCGCACCGCCTCGTTGCCGGCCCGGCATCCCTGGTGCACAATGGCCCCAGGATCCACCGGAGCCGCGACGTGGTCGTAGGGGAAGACGCACCGCATCGCACCCCCGGAGGCATCCATGACCAGCACCCAAACCCGCGGCGTGGTCCACATCCTCTCCGCCCCCACCGCCCTCTGCCCCCACGTGGAGTGGGCGCTGAGCTCCGTGCTCGGCCCCGCGACCTCGGTGGAGTGGGAGGGTCAGCCGGTCGCGCCCGGCCAGCACCGCGCCGAGGTGCACTGGACGGCGCCCGCCGGCACTGGCGCGCGTCTGGCCTCCGCCCTGCGTGGCTGGCCGCACCTGCGCTTCGAGATCACGGAGGAGCCGTCCGCCGGGGTCGACGGCTCGCGCTGGTCCCACACCCCGGACCTCGGCATCTTCCATGCCACCACGGACGTCTCCGGCAACATCATGGTCTCCGAGGACCGCATCCGGTACGCCTACGAGGCCGGCGCGGGCGACCCCAGCGTGCTGATGCACGAACTCTCCCTCGCGCTCGGCGAGGCCTGGGACGACGAGCTCGAGCCGTTCCGGCTGGCCGCCGCCCACGCCAACGTGCGCTGGCTGCACCGCGCTGTCTGAGCCTTCGCCCGGCCGGCGGCGCTCCGGCTCAGACGCTGCGGAACACGGCCACCGCGTTGTGGCCGCCGAACCCGAACGAGTTCTTCACGGCCACGCGCGGCCCCTCGGGCAGGCGGGCGGGGGAGCCGGTGACCACGTTCAGCGGGATCTCCGGGTCCTGGTGGTCCAGGTTGATGGTCACGGGCGCCTGGCCGTGGTGCACGGCGAGCACGGACAGGATCGACTCGATCGCGCCTGAGGCGCCCAGCAGGTGGCCGGTCTGGGACTTCGTGGCCGAGACCTGCACCTGGTCCAGGTGGTCGCCGAACACGGCCCGCATGGCCAGGTACTCCGGGGCGTCGCCCTTGGGTGTGGACGTCGCGTGGGCGTTCACGTGGCACACGTCCTCGGGGGTGATGTCGGCCGACCTCAGGGCGGCGCGCATCGCACGGGTCGCGCCCAGGCCCTCGGGCTCGGGCGCGGTGATGTGGTGGGAGTCGGAGCTGACGCCCGCGCCGGCCAGCTCGGCGTACACGCGGGCGCCGCGGGTCTTCGCGTGCTCCTCCGACTCGATCACCATGACGCCGGCGCCCTCGCCGAGAACGAAGCCGTCGCGGTCCACGTCGTAGGGGCGGGACGCGGCCTGCGGGTCGTCGTTGCGCTTGGACAGCGCCTGCATCGCGGCGAACGCGGCCATCGGCAGCGGGTGCACGGCGGCCTCGGCGGCGCCGCAGATCACGACGTCGGCCTGGCCGGAGCGGATGAGCAGCAGCGCGGTCTCGAGCGCCTCGGTGCCGGCGGCGCACGCGGACACCACGGTGCGGGCGCCGGCGCGGGCGCCGAACTCGAGGGAGAGCGCGCCGGCGGCGCCGTTGGGCATGAGCATCGGGACGGTCATGGGCAGCACGCGGCGCGGGCCGCGCTCGCGCAGGGTGTCCCAGCCGTCCAGGAGGGTCCACACGCCGCCGATGCCGGTGCCGAAGGCCACGGCGAGCCGGTCGCCGTCGACCTCCGCGCCCTCGAGGCCGGCGTCCTTCCAGGCCTCGCGCGCGGCGACGGTCGCCATCTGGGTGGCCGGGTCCTGGCGCTTCTGCTCCACCTTGGAGAGGACCTCGGAGGTGGGCACGGTCAGCTCGGCCGCGAAGGTGACGGGCAGCTCGTACTTCTCCACCCAGTCGTGCTCCATGGTGCGCGCACCGGAGACGCCCTGCAGGGCGTGGGACCAGAAGGTGGGCACGTCGCCGCCGATGGGCGTGGTGGCGCCGAGGCCGGTGATCACTGCGGTGCGGGTCATGGGTCTGCTGCCTCTGGGTCTCGAGTGGGGATCGGGCGGAGGGGTGTCGTCGGCACGACGCGCGGCGCGCGCCGGGGTGCCGGAAGTCGAGGGTGTCGGGCGCCGGGGGCGCTCACGCGCCCCCGGCGCTCACCGAGGGGACGGGGCGGGCCGGGCCCGCCGCCGTCGTGGGCCGATCAGGCCTGGGCGCCGTCGATGAAGTCGACGGCGTCCTGGACGGTCTTGAGGTTCTTGACCTCCTCGTCCGGGATCTTCACGCCGAACTTGTCCTCGGCGTTGACCACGATGGTCATCATCGAGATCGAGTCGATGTCCAGATCGTCCGTGAAGGACTTCTCCGGCTGCACCTCGGCGGTGTCGAGACCGGTCTCCTCGTTCACGATCTCGGCGAGGCCGGCGAGGATCTCTTCCTTGGAAGCCATGGGGCGTCTCCTTCGGTAGGGGTGTGAGGTGTACGTGGACAGTGAATCAGACGGCGCCGCCTCAGGGGAGGCGGACCACCTGGGCGCCGTAGACCAGCCCGGCGCCGAAGCCGATCTGCAGGGCCAGGCCGCCGGAGAGCTCGGGGTTCTCCTCCAGCAGACGGTGCATGGCCAGCGGGATGGACGCGGCCGACGTGTTGCCGGCGTCCGCGATGTCCCGGGCCACGACGACGGACTCCGGCAGCTTCAGCTGCTTGGCGAACTCGTCGATGATCCGCATGTTGGCCTGGTGCGGGATGAACGCGGCGAGGTCCTCGGGCTCCACGCCCGCGGCGTCGAGGGCCTCGCGGGCCACCTTCGCCATCGACCACACGGCCCAGCGGAAGACGGAGGGCCCGTCCTGGCGCAGCGTGGGCCAGAGCATCCCCTCCGCGCCGGTGATCGCCGAGGCGTCGCCCGTGGTGCGGGCGTGCTCCACGGCATCGCGCAGCTCCAGCTGCGAGTGCGTCATGGAGATCGTGGACCAGCGCTCCCCGTCCGAACCCCACACCGAGGGGGAGATGCCCGGCTCGTCCGCGGCCGACACGATCACGGCGCCCGCGCCGTCGCCCAGCAGGAAGGAGATGGAACGGTCCGTGGGATCCACGACGTCGGAGAGGCGCTCGACGCCGACCACGAGCACGTGCCGCGCGGTGCCGGAGCGCACGAGCGCGTCGGCCTGGGCCACGCCGTAGCAGTAGCCGGCGCACGCGGCGGAGACGTCGTAGGCGGGCGCCGGGGTGGCGCCGATCTCGTGCGCCACGAGGGCCGCGGCCGAGGGGGTGGCGTGCGGGAAGGTGACGGTCGAGACGATCACGGCGTCCAGGTCCGAGCCCTGCAGGCCGGCCCGCTCGAGGGCCTCCCGGGCGGCGCCCACGGCCATGACGGGCACGGTCTCCTCCGCCGTGGCGCGCTGGCGCGTGACGATGCCGGTGCGCTGGCGGATCCACTCGTCCGACGAGTCGATGGGGCCGATGAGGTCCTCGTTCGGGACCAGGTTCGCCGGGTGGTAGGCGCCCACGGCCACGATGCGGCTGGCCGCGGGGCGCTCGTGCTGCTTCAGGGTGACGGTCATGGTGCCTCTCTCTGCCGGGCGGTGCGCGGGGTTCAGGCCGAGTGCTCGGCCAGGAACGCCCGCGCGGCGTCCAGGTCCTCGGGGGTCTTCACGGCGAGCTGCGCTGTGCCCTTGAGGCCGCGCTTGGCCAGTCCGGTCAGTGTGCCACCGGGCAGCAGCTCCAGGACCCCCGTGACCTGCCGCGCGGCCATGGTCGCCATGCACAGGTCCCAGCGGACCGGGCGGGTGACCTGGTCCACGATCCGGGCGAGCACGTCCGTGCCGGACTCGACGGTCTCGCCGTCCCGGTTGGACAGCAGGGGCAGGCGCGGGTCCGAGGGGGAGAGGCCGGCGACGTGGGTCGCGAGGTCGTCCACGGCGGGGCGCATGTGCTCCGTGTGGAACGCACCGGCCACCTTGAGCGGGATCACGCGGGCGCGGGCGGGGGCGGACCCGGCGAGCGCGCCGAGGGCCTCCGCTGGGCCGGCGGCGACGATCTGGCCGGCGCCGTTGACATTGGCGGGCGTCAGGCCCGCCGCCTCGATGGCCGCGAGGACCTCGTCCTGGTCCCCGCCCACGACGGCGGCCATGCCCGTGGGCGTGGCCGCGGCGGCCCGGGCCATGCCGGTGGCGCGCACGCGCACCAGGGAGAGGGCCTCGGCGGGGGACAGCACGCCGGTGACGGCGGCCGCGGTGATCTCGCCCACGGAGTGGCCGGCCACGACGGTCGACTCCGGTGCGGCGGCATCCGCCTCGAGGGCCGCGGCGGCCACGAGGCCGGCCGCCACGATCAGCGGCTGGGCGACGGCGGTGTCCTTGATGGTCTCCTCGTCCGACTCAGTGCCGTGGCGGATCAGGTCCACGCCCGCGGCGTCGGAGAGGGATGCGAGCAGGTCGCGGGTCCCGTCCAGCTCGAGCCAGGGGGCGAGGAAGCCGGGCGTCTGGGACCCCTGTCCGGGGCACACGATGGCAAGCATTGCTCCATCGTGTCAGGATCGGCCGCCAGCCCGGGCAGATCGCGCCACGAAGCACGGCGAGTGGGTTTGGAGGGTTTCTACAAGTGGGGGGGCGCCGCCCCGGCTCAGTCCGAGCCTGTCCCGGTCGTCGGCCGCGCCCCCGCGAGCCGGCCCAGGGTGATCGCGGTCTGCAGGACGTACGCGTCGCGAGGGACCAGCGGGTCCCAGCCGGTCACCTCGGCCACCCGCTTGAGGCGGTACCGCACGGTGTTCGCGTGGACGAACAGCTCGCGGGCCGTGCCCTCGAGCGAGTGGCCCAGCGCGCCGTACGCGTCCACGGTCTCCAGCAGGGAGGTGCCGGCGTCGGCCAGGGGCGTGAACACCCCGTCCACGAGGGCCTCCCGGGCCGTGGGGTCGCCCAGCAGCGCCCGCTCGGGCAGCAGGTCCTCCGCCGGGGTGGGCCGGCTCGCCCGGGGGTGGGCGGCCGCGGCGCTGAGCCCGGCGAGGGTGTGCCGCGCCGAGACGTGCGCCGAGACCAGCGAGTCCACGACGGGTCCCACGATCACCGGTCCCGGCGCGAACCAGGGCGCGAGCGCCTCGCCCACCGCCCGCGCGTCCCGCACCGAGCCGACCACGAGGACGAGCCGTTCGGACTGCACGCCCACGAGCAGGTCGCAGTCGAGCCTCGCCGCGGCCCGCCGCAGGTCCGGGATGAACGCGGGCTTGTCCTGCCCCGGGGCGAGACCCGCCATGACCATCACGTCGTGGTCCCCACGCCAGCCCAGCGCGGTGGCCCGGTGCCGGATCTCGTCCGGGTCCTGCCCGCGCAGCACCGCGTCCAGCAGGACCGACTCGAGCCGCGAGTCCATCGCTCCGCGCATCTCCGCGGCCCGGGCGTACACGTCTGCGAGCGCGAACGCGACCTCGCGCGAGTAGTGGAGGATGTGCTCGCGGACGGGCGCCTGGTCGCGCTCGGCCAGCAGCTCCGGCACCCGCGTCTCGACGACGTCCACCATCGTCCGGATGAGCTGGAGGGCCCGCTGCAGCGAGATCGCCCGGGTGAGATCGGTGGGCGCGGGCCCGAAGACGTCCTGCAGGACGTGGCCCGTGGAGGTGGGCCGCTCGAACCACGTGAGGAAGCCCTGCAGGGCGCGCTGGGCCACGAGCCCGAGGGCGCTGCGCTCGTCCGGGGTGAGTCGGCGGTACCAGGGCAGGGTGGCGTCCAGCCGCTGCAGCACCGCCGTGTTCAGGGCCCCCAGGTGGCTCCTGAGGCGGGCCAGCCCGTCGGTGCTCACGGGGCGAGGGGCGGCGGGGCGGGGCTCGGGCATGCGCTTCATCCTAGGCGCGTGTTGTGGGGTTCCTACAGCGACGACGCCGGCCGCTCGCCTCCCTGGCGGAGGCGAGCGGCCGGCGTCGGGACGGGAGGGCGTCGGCCTCCCCGCGGCATGCGGGTCAGGCGTCGCCGCCCGCGATGCCGGTGGTGCCGGCGTTGACGTCGTCCAGGCGGTACTTCTCGTGCGCCTTCGCGGCCGTGCCCCGCTCGACCTCGCCCTCCTCCTCGAGGAGCTGCAGCGCGCGGACCACCATCGAGTGAGTGTCGATGAGGAAGTACCGACGGGCGGCGGCGCGGGTGTCCGCGAAGCCGAACTCGTCGGCGCCGAGCGCCGAGAAGCGGTTCGGCACGAACGGGCGGATCTGGTTCGTCCACGAGGTGGAGTAGTCCGAGGTGGCCACGATCGGGCCCTCGGCCCCCTGCAGCGCCTGCGTCACGTAGGGCACGCGCGGGGTGGCGGACGGGTCCTTCAGGGCGTCCTTCTCCGCCGCGACGGCGTCGCGGTACAGCTCGTTGTAGGAGGTTACCGACCACACGGAGGCGTTCACGCCCCACTCCTCGGAGAGGATCCGCTGGGCGTCGAGCGCCCACGGCACGGAGACGCCGGAGCCCAGGAGCTGGACCTTCGGGCCGTCGCCCTGGCCCTCGGAGAGACGGTAAATGCCCTTGAGCAGGCCCTCCACGTCGAGGCCCTCGGGCTCCTCGATGTGGGTGATCGGCTCGTTGTACACCGTGAGGTAGTAGATGACGTTGCGGACGTCGTCCCCGCGGTCGTGGTCGCCGTACATGTCCTCCAGGCCCTGGCGCACGATGTGGGCGATCTCGTACGAGTACGCCGGGTCGTAGTGCTTCACGGCCGGGTTCGTGGACGCCAGGACGGGGGAGTGACCGTCCATGTGCTGCGTGCCCTCGCCGGCGAGGGTGGTGCGCCCGGCGGTGGCGCCGATCATGAAGCCGCGCGCGAGCTGGTCGCCTGCGGCCCAGATGTTGTCCGCGGTCCGCTGGAAGCCGAACATCGAGTAGAAGATGTACACCGGGATCATCGGCTCGCCGTGCGTGGAGTACGCCGTGCCGATCGCGTTGAACGCCGCGGTGGCGCCGTCCTCGTTGATGCCGACGTGGTAGATCTTCCCCTGCGGGGACTCCTTGTAGGACAGGAACAGGTCCCGATCCACGGACAGGTAGTTCTGGCCCTTGGGGTTGTAGATCTTCGCGGTCGGGAAGAACGAGTCCATGCCGAAGGTGCGGGCCTCGTCCGGGATGATCGGCACGAAGCGCGGTCCCATGTTCTTGTCCCGCATCAGGTCCTTGAGCAGGCGCACGAACGCCATGGTCGTGGCGGCCTGCTGCTTGCCCGATCCCTTGCGGGCCTGCTTGTACGCGGACTCCGGGGGCAGCGGGATCGCGTGGAAGTCGCTGCGCCGCTCCGGCACGAAGCCGCCCAGCTCCTTGCGCCGCTCCATCATGTACGTGATCTCCGGGGCGTCGGCGCCCGGGTGGTAGTACGGGATGTTGTACGGGTCCTTCTCGATCTGCTCGTCCGAGATCGGGATGCGGTGGCGGTCCCGGAACACCTTGAGGTCGTCCACCGTCAGCTTCTTCATCTGGTGCGTGGCGTTGCGGCCCTCGAAGGACTTGCCCAGGCCGTAGCCCTTGATGGTGTGGGCCAGGATCACGGTGGGCTGGCCCTTGTGCTCCATGGCGGCCTTGTAGGCGGCGTAGACCTTCTTGTAGTCGTGGCCGCCGCGCTTGAGGCCCCAGATCTCGTCGTCGGTCATGTCCGCCACCATCTCCTTGGTGACGGAGGACCGGCCGAAGAAGTGGTCGCGCACGAAGCCGCCGGACTCGGCCTTGTAGGTCTGGTAGTCGCCGTCGAGCGTCTCGTTCATGATGCGCACGAGCTCGCCCTCGTCGTCGGCCTCGAGCAGCGGATCCCACTCGCGGCCCCACAGGACCTTGATGACGTTCCAGCCGGCGCCCCGGAAGTAGGACTCCAGCTCCTGGACGATCTTGCCGTTGCCGCGCACCGGCCCGTCGAGACGCTGCAGGTTGCAGTTGATCACGAAGGTGAGGTTGTCGAGCTTGTCGTTGGCCGCGACGTGCAGCTGACCGCGCGACTCGGGCTCGTCCATCTCGCCGTCGCCGAGGAAGGCCCACACGTGCTGGTCGGAGGTGTCCTTGATGCCGTTGTTGTGCAGGTACCGGTTGGTCTGCGCCTGGAAGATGGCGTTCATCGGCCCCAGGCCCATGGACACGGTGGGGTACTGCCAGAAGTGCGGCATCATCCGCGGGTGCGGATAGGAGGGCAGTGCGTGGCCCTGGCGGGACTTCTCCTGGCGGAAGCCGTCGAGGTCCTGCTCGGTCAGGCGGCCCTCGAGGAACGCGCGGGCGTAGTTGCCCGGCGAGGAGTGGCCCTGGAAGAAGATGTGGTCGCCGCCGCCCGGGTGGTCCTGGCCGCGGAAGAAGTGGTTCAGGCCCACCTCGTAGAGGGTCGCCTGGCCCGCGTAGGAGGAGATGTGGCCGCCGACGCCGACGGCGTCGCGCTGGGCGCGCTGCACGAGGGCCATGGCGTTCCACCGCAGGTAGTTGCGGTAGCGGCGCTCGAGCTCCTCGTCACCCGGATACTCCGGCTCCTGGTCCGCCGGGATCGTGTTCACGTAGTCCGTGGTGGTCACGTAGGGCAGGGCGACGGACTGGGCGCTCGCGCGCTGCATGAGGGAGCGCATGATGTACTGCGCCCGCTCCGTGCCGCGCTCCTCGATGAGTCCGTCGAGGGACTCGATCCACTCCGACGTCTCCTGGGGATCCTTGTCCGGGAGCTGGTCGGTCAGACCGCTGCGGATCTGCGAGCTCTCTTCGGCTGCGCTCACGGTGCCTCCTGGTTCTCGTGCGGAGGGGTGCTCCGCGGTGGGCTGCGGGCAGACGATCCGGTCCGGGCCCGCGACGCCGAGCCGGGCGCGTCGCCCGGAGAGTGCGTCTGTTCCTCCCCAGAGTAGACCGGAGCCGTCGCGTCCGCCCGGCCGGAGGCCCCGGAACGGCGGCGTCCACGGCGTATGGTGGTCATCATCACCCGCTCGACGGCGCGGGCCGCAGTGCCCGCCACCATCAAGGAGGACCGGACACTATGCAGGCTGGGTCGACGCCGACCTCGACGGACAGCGCCCTGCTGGCGGAGCTCGCCCTCTCGAGGGGCGACCTGGTGCAGGAGTGGGGGTACGACGACGACGTCGACTTCACCTTCCGTGACGCGCTCGAGGACGCGCTCGGCGAGGAGCTGCTGACCGAGGAGGATCAGGAGCCGGCGGACGCCGTCCTCTTCTGGTGGCGCGCGGACGACGGCGACGTCATGGATCTCGTGGACGCCCTCGTGGACGCCCAGCGGTCCCTCGATGCCGGCCCCGTCTGGATCATGACCCCCCGCAAGGGGCGCCCCGGCCACGTCAGCCCGGCGGACGTCGCCGAGGCCGCCTCCACCGCAGGCCTGCACGCCACCACCGGGGCCGGTGCCTCCGAGGACTGGGCCGCTCAGAAGCTCGTCCAGAAGCGCGGTGGCTGAGCCCCCGTCCGGCGGGACGCGGGGCGCCGACGTCGTCCCCGCGCTGCGCGACGACCACGGCCAGAGGTGGCCGTGGCCGCCGACGCGCGGGCCCGAGGACGCGGCCGCGCCGCGGGGCACGTGGCTCGTCTTCCTGCCCGGGGCGTTCACGCCGGTGTGCACGGACGAGCTCGGCTGGATCGGGGCGCTCGCCGAGGACGTGGCGGTCGACGAGGTGGCTGTCCGCGTGGTCTCCTGTGACGCCGCCCCCGTGCTGCGCCGCGTCCGCGAGGAGCTGGCGCTGCCGGAGCCGCTCACCCTGCTCTCCGACTTCTGGCCCCACGGCGCGGCCTGCCGTGCCCTCGACGTCTTCGACGCGGAGACCGGGCGGCCCCGCCGCGTCTCCGTGCTGCTCGACGCGGACGGGGTCGAGGCCGCGCGCGTGGTCGCCGCCCCGGGGCAGGCACGCACCCGGGGTGAGCACGAGGCCGCGACGCGCGACCTGCTCGTGGACCGGTAGCCTGGACGGACACCGGCACCTGTAGCTCAGTCGGTCAGAGCATCTCGTTTACACCGAGAGGGTCGGGGGTTCGAGTCCCTCCGGGTGCACCGATCGCGGGGCCGTGACATGGCGTGACGACCTGACCCGTCATGTCGCTGGCCCGCTGAGCGCGTGTGAGACCATGCTCACCATCATGAGCTCCTCGCCAGAGTCCTCGCGCGCCCCCGTTCCGCCCTCGCGGTGGGCCGAGGTGCGCTCCGGCGTCGCCGTGACGCTGGGCGCCGGCCTCGGCCTGTTCCCGCTGGGCATGGCCTTCGGGATGCTCGTGGTCCAGGCCGGGCTGCCCGCGTGGGTCGCACCCCTGTTCTCCCTGGTCGTGTTCGCCGGGTCCGTCGAGCTGCTGCTCGTCTCGCTGGTGGTGGCGGGCACGCCGCTGCTCACGATCGCCGTGACGGTGTTCCTGGTGAACTTCCGCCACGTGTTCTATGCGTTCAGCTTCCCGCTGGGCGTGGTCCGGGGGCGCCTCGCGCGGATCTACTCGATGGGTGCCCTGATCGATGAGGCCTACGCCATCGCCGCCGCCCAGCCCCGCGGCTGGACCGGCCCCCGCCTGGTGGCCATGCAGGTCGCGCTGCAGGCGTACTGGGTGCTCGGGGGCCTCGCCGGGGTGGCCGTGGCCTGGCTGCTGCCCGGGCCGGTGGAGGGCCTGGAGTTCGCGCTCGTGGCCCTCTTCATCGTGCTCGCCATGGACGCCGCCCGCACGCGGGCCCAGCTGCCCCTCGTGGTGGCGGCCGCGGTCGCCGTCGGGGTGGCCCTGCTGCTGGCACCGGCGCAGGTGCTCGTCGTCGCCTTCGCCCTCTACGCCGCGGCGCTGATCGCGTTCCACGTGCTCGCCGCGCGCGGGACCGCCCTGCCGCTGCCCGAGCCCGTGCCCGTCACCGGACCGGTGCCCGTCGTCGCCGCGGCGGGGGAGCGGGCCGGCACGGATGCCGAGTCCGGCGCCGGGGAGGCCCCTCGATGACCGGCACCGCGTACCTGGTGGCCGCGGCCGTCGTCGCGGGCCTCGTGACCTTCTGCCTGCGCGCGGTGCCGTTCGCCCTGCTGCAGCCGCTGCGGGAGTCCGTGCTCGCCGCGCGGCTGGCGGTGTGGATGCCCGCCGGCGTGCTGACCGTCCTGGCCCTGGTGATGCTGCTCGACGCCGCGGCGCTGGCCCCTGGAGAGCCCGTGGACGGGGCGCGGGTGGCCCACGCGCTGATCGCGGCGGCGGTGACAGTCGTCGTGCATCTGCTGGCCGGGCGGCGGACCCTGGTCTCGATCGCCGCCGGCACGCTGGCGTACGTGCTGTTGGTCAACCTGGCCTGACCGGCGGCGGGGCGGGTTCGCCCAGGCGTTCGGCCCATGCGCGGGTCGCCGCGGCGAGGCGCCGGCCGTAGGCGGTGACGCCGTGGGCGAGCGTCCCGGCGTTGTAGAGCGTCCCCGCCCGGGCGATCCCCTCCGCGGAGAGGTCGCCGCGCAGGTGCCCGCGCAGGATCTCCAACCCGAAGGCCAGGTTGTCCTCCGGCTCCCACAGACGAAACCCGCGCTCGGCTGCCTGCGCGAAGTACGGCGGCCACGTGATCTGCGCGGGCCCCACCCCGTTCGACGTCTCCCCCTGTGCCACCCGGGCCACGAGCTCCTCGTAGCGCTCCCGGGTCACGGTGACGTCCGTCCCGCGCGGGGCGCTGTGCACGCCGCCGGCGTCGTGCCCGAAGACGTTCCGGCCGCCGGACTCGAGCTCGGCCAGGGCCGCCGCCACCGGGAGGGGCACGTCCGCCCGGCGTGCGGCGGCCACGATCGCCGCGGCGTTGTCGAGGTGCCGGCCGAGCGTCGCCGTCGGGTCGGACGAGCGGTCGCGGGCGGAGCGGCGGGTGAGGAGGTCGCGGAGCAGGCCCATCGGCCCACCCTCCCGCAACGCGGGTTGAGTTGTCGCGGGTGACGGGCCCGCGCACCCGCGACAACTCAACCCGGGATGCGGGGCAGGGGCCGGGCGGCGGCGCGTCGTCGGCGTCCGGGGCGCACTAGGGTGGAGCGCATGTCCGCGACCCCCCTCGGCTTCTGGAAGCTGCCCGCACGTCCCGACGGCGCCGCCCGTCACCTCGCCGTCATCACCGGGGGCGAGGCGCAGCAGACCATGCTCTTCCTCCAGGACGGGCAATGGTCCATCCTCGCCCTCTTCCAGGACGAGCTGGCCGGCAAGGCCGCCGCCCGCACCCTGGACGCGCTCCTGCAGTCCGTCACCTGTCTGCGCATGGGCGGCCGTGACGTCCTCGACGGTGCCGACACCCCGCGGCCCGGTATCGAGTGGGCCGGCTACGACCGCGAGTTCGAGGAGGCCGACGTGGCCGAGCAGCGCGACGTCGAGCCGCGCGGCCGGATCTGGATCCTCCCCGCCACGGACGGCGCCTCCGTCGGCCTCAAGCTTCCCGGGCACCGCCGGTACGACGACGCCGTCGCCCAGTTCGCCGACGTCGACGCGGCGCGTGCCGCCGTCGCGGCGATCGACGAGCTCCTGGGCGTCGGCCCGCGCGGCTGAGCCGGCCGGCGTTCGTCGGCCCGGGGTCGTGACCGTTCGCCTCCCAGGGTTCACCTGCTGTTCACCCGGCTGCGCTGCCGGGCCCGGCTTCCTCGTCCGCCGCCCACCCATAATGGTGTGAAGAGCACAGGCCGCGGCCCGCCTCCGTCGTACCGAGGAGGGGACGGGCGGGCACGGTGACGCACCCAGTGAAGGAGACGGTCCATGGAGCTGCTGCAGCCCGACGCCCCCCGCGAGAACCTGCGCGAGTTCATCGACAAGCTGCGCGACGGCGGCTACACCGTCTCGGACGGCCACACCAACGATCCCGACCTGATCGATCCGCAGGGCCGTGCCGTGGAGACGTGGAAAGAGGACTACCCGTACGAGACGCGCATGACGCGCGAGGAGTACGAGCTGGAGAAGTACCGCCTGCAGATCGAACTGCTCAAGCTGCAGTACTGGGGCGAGGACACCGGCCAGCGCCACATCATCGTCTTCGAGGGCCGCGACGCCGCCGGCAAGGGCGGCACCATCAAGCGCTTCACCGAGCACATGAACCCCCGCACCGCCCGCGTCGTGGCCCTCAACAAGCCCTCGGACCGCGAGCTCGGCCAGTGGTACTTCCAGCGCTACATCCAGCACTTCCCCACGGCGGGCGAGATCGTGCTGTTCGACCGCTCGTGGTACAACCGCGCCGGCGTCGAGCGCGTGATGGGCTTCGCCACGGACGAGCAGTACCGCCGCTTCATGAACCAGGTGCCGCTGTTCGAGAAGATGCTCGTGGACGACGGCATCCACCTCACCAAGTTCTGGTTCTCCGTGACACAGACCGAGCAGCGCACGCGCTTCGCGATCCGCCAGATCGACCCGGTCCGCCAGTGGAAGCTCTCGCCCATGGACCTCGAGTCCCTGGACCGCTGGGAGGCGTACACGGAGGCCAAGGAGGCCATGTTCCTCCACACGGACACGGACCACGCCCCGTGGATCTCCATCCGCTCCAACGACAAGAAGCGGGCCCGCCTCAACGCGATGCGCTACTTCCTGTCCCAGTTCGAGTACGAGGGCAAGGACCACGAGGTCGTCGGCACCCCGGACCCGCTGATCGTGCGCCGCGGCCGCGACGCCGTGGGGGACTGACCGCGGTCGACGTAGGCTGGGGGCGGGTCCGTGTCCGGCACGGCCCGTCCCACCGTCCGAGCCACAGGAGGCCCCCGCGATGACCGAGCAGACCACCACCGTCCCCGTCGGCGCCGCCGACATCGGCGTCACGGGCCTGGCGGTGATGGGCGCGAACCTCGCGCGCAACTTCGCCCGCCACGGCTACACGGTGGCCCTGCACAACCGCAGCCGGGCCCGCACGGACCAGCTCGTGGCCGAGCACGGTGACGAGGGCGCGTTCGTGGCGACGGAGACGCTCGCCGAGCTCGTGCAGTCCCTCGCCGTGCCGCGCCGGGTGCTCATCATGGTCAAGGCGGGCGCCCCCGTGGACGCCGTCATCGACCAACTCGTCCCCCTGCTGGACGAGGGCGACATCGTCATCGACGCCGGCAACTCCCATTTCGAGGACACCCGCCGCCGCGAGGCGGCCCTCGCCGAGAAGGGCCTGCACTTCGTGGGCGTCGGTGTCTCCGGCGGCGAGGAGGGTGCCCTGCACGGTCCGGCGATCATGCCCGGCGGTCCGGAGAAGTCCTACGAGGCCCTCGGCCCGATGCTCGAGAAGATCGCCGCGCAGTTTGAGGGGGAGCCGTGCTGCGCCTGGGTCGGCACGGACGGCGCCGGCCACTACGTGAAGATGGTCCACAACGGCATCGAGTACGCGGACATGCAGGTCATCGGCGAGGCCTACGACCTGCTGCGCCGTGTGGGCGGCCTCGAGCCCGCCGAGCAGGCCGAGGTGTTCACGGCGTGGAACCAGACCGACCTGGCCTCCTACCTCATCGAGATCACGGCCGAGGTGCTCGCGCAGGTGGACGCGGCCACGGGCCGCCCGCTCGTGGACGTGATCGTGGACGAGGCCGGGCAGAAGGGCACCGGCCGCTGGACCGCGATCTCGGGTCTCGACGTCGGCTCCCCGGTGGCCGCGATCGCCGAGTCCGTCTTCGCCCGCTCGCTGTCCTCTCAGCGCGCGGTGCGCCAGGTCGCCCGTGAGACCCTCGCGGCCGGCGTCGACGAGGAGGCGCAGCGCGCCCCGCAGGACACGGACACGTTCGTGGAGGACGTGCGCCAGGCGCTGTTCGCCTCCAAGCTCGTGGCCTACGCGCAGGGCATGGACATGCTCGCCGCCGCCGCCGAGGAGTACGGCTGGTCGCTGGACCTGGGCACCATCGCCTCGCTGTGGCGGGACGGCTGCATCATCCGCGCCGACCTGCTCGACGTGATCATGCAGGCCTTCGGCGGCCGCGACACCTCCCGCCACCCGGCGCCGGGCACCCGCGCCCCCGGCCAGCCGCTCAACCTGCTCTTCGCCCCCGAGTTCGCCCAGGCGATCGCCGAGGCCCTGCCGGCCTGGCGCCGCGTGGTCGGCACCGCCGTCGCCGCGGGCGTGCCGGTGCCGGTGTTCTCCTCGGCCCTGGCGTACTACGACGGCCTGCGGGCCGACCGCCTGCCGGCCGCCCTCGTGCAGGGCCAGCGCGATTTCTTCGGCGCCCACACCTACCTGCGCGTCGATCGCGAAGGCTCCTTCCACACGCTGTGGTCCGGCGACCGCACCGAGGTGGACGGCGAGGGCGTGCCCGTCGTCATGCCGCAGCCGACCGAGGGCGACCCCACGCAGGACTGACCCGGCGGGGGCCCGGCCCTCAGATCCAGAGGGCCGGGTCCACGTACTCCGCGGGGTCCACGAGCGGCTTGCCCTCGGCCGGGCCCTTGCGCGGGCGCACGGTGGCCGGCACGCCGGTGGCGATCGCGTCGGCGGGGGTGTCCTTCACGACGACGGCGTTGGCGCCCACCGCCGTCCCCTCCCCGATCTCGACGGGCCCGAGGATCTTGGCACCGGCCCCCACGACGACGCCGTCGCGTAACGTGGGGTGCCGCTTCACCTTGGCCAGGGAGCGGCCGCCGAGGGTGACCCCGTGGTACAGCATCACGTCGTCGCCGATCTCCGCGGTCTCGCCGATCACGACGCCCATGCCGTGGTCGATGAAGAACCGGCGACCGATCGAGGCGCCGGGGTGGATCTCGATGCCCGTGGCCGCGCGCGTGACCTGCGAGAGCACGCGGGCGGGCATCTTCAACCGGTCGTGCCGCCACATCCGGTGCGCGACGCGGTGCGCCCACACGGCGTGCAGACCCGAGTAGACGAGGGCCACCTCGAGGTCACCGCGCGCCGCCGGGTCATGGCTGCGGACGGTCGCGATGTCTTCCTTGATGCGGGAGAACAGTCCCACGGGCGGCCCCTTCGGGTCGGTGCGGTCGGTGAGCGGGCGGCGGTCAGCCGCGGATGTCCTCGAAGAGGGCGGTGGAGATGTAGCGCTCGCCGAAGTCACACACGATGGCGACGATCAGCTTGCCCTCGGACTCGGGCTTGGCGGCCTCCTTGAGAGCGGCCGAGATGATCGCGCCGGTGGAGATGCCGCCGAGGATGCCCTCCTCGGTCCCGAGCCGACGGGCGGTCTCGATGGACTCCTCGAAGGTGGCCGGGTAGACCTCGTCGTAGAGGTCGGTGTCCAGGATCTCCGGCACGAAGTTCGCGCCGATGCCCTGGATCTTGTGCGGGCCGGCCTGGCCGCCGGAGAGGATGGGGGAGTCGGCCGGCTCGACGGCGATGAGCTTCACGTCCGGCTTCTGCTCGCGCAGGTACCGGCCCGCGCCCGTGATGGTGCCGCCGGTGCCGACGCCGGCGATGAACACATCCACGGCGCCCTCGGACGCGTCCCAGATCTCCGGGCCGGTGCCCGTGTAGTGGGCCTGGATGTTGGCCTGGTTCGCGAACTGCTGGGCCCAGATGGAGTTCGGGGTGCTGCGGACGATCTCCTGGGCGCGCTCGAGGGCGCCGCGCATGCCGTCTGCACCGGGGGTCAGCACGATCTCGGCGCCGAACGCCTTGAGCATCACGCGGCGCTCGGTGGACATGGTCTCGGGCATGGTCAGGATCACGCGGTAGCCGCGCGCCGCGCCGACCATGGCCAGGGCGATGCCGGTGTTGCCGGAGGTGCCCTCCACGATGGTGCCGCCGGGGGTCAGCTCGCCGGCCGCCTCCGCGGCGTCGACGATGGCGGTGCCGATGCGGTCCTTCACCGAGTTGGCCGGGTTGTAGAACTCGACCTTCACGGCGACGTCGCCGGGCAGGTCCTTCGCGAGGCGGTTCAGCCGGACCAGGGGCGTGTTGCCGACCGCCTGGGTGATGTCGTCGAGGATGCGGGCCATGGTGATACCTCCGGTGGTGGTGCGCCTCGGGGCGCGGGCGATCTAGTGGGTGTTCCTGCGTCAGGCTATCGAGCCGCGGCGCCGCTCAGGCGTCCACGAGCCACGCGGAGTAGTTCCGGCGCACCTTCGCGAGCTTCGGATCGATGACCACACGGCAGTATCCGTTGGAACGGCGCCGCGCATAGAAGTCCTGGTGAATGTCCTCGGCCGGGTGCCACGCGGACGCCGGCTCGACGCGTGTGACGATGGGGCTGTCATAGTTCGCCTGCGCCCGGGCGATCTCGTCCGCGAAGAACCGGGTCTCGGCCTCGTCATGGGCGAAGACGGCCGATCGGTACTGGGTGCCGACGTCGGCCCCCTGGCGGTTCAACGACGTGGGGTCGTGGCTGGTGAAGAACAGGTCCATGATCACCTCGGGCGGCACGACGGCGGCGTCGAAGCGCACGCGGACCGCTTCGGCGTGGCCGGTGGTCCCGGTGCACACGGACTCGTAGCTCGGGGCGGGGTCGTCGCCTCCGGTGTAGCCGGACTCGACGGCGAGCACGCCCCGCACGCGACGGTAGACGGCGTCGAGGCACCAGAAGCAGCCGCCGGCGAGCGTCAGCTCGCGGACGTCGGCGGGCGCGTCGGAGGCGCCGAGGGGCTCGGTACGGGGGGAGTCGGTCATGGCAGGCACAGCAACGCGGCCCGCGCTTTTCATTCCCGACGTCGCCGCGCCGTGCCCTCACCCAGGGCAGCCGGGTCGTGCGTGCCCGGGCCGGGTGGGCCATCATGGCCGGTATGACCGTGTCCCGTCCCACCGTCCCCGCCTCGCCGGAGCACGCCCTGGCCCCGCCGACGCTCGGGCAGGTCCTCGAGGTCGTCCAGGGGCTGTGGCCGCGGGAGCTGGCGGAGCCGTGGGACGCCGTCGGGCCGGTGGCCGGGCGCCCGGAGGCCCCGGTGCGGACCGTCCTGTGGGCGCTGGACCCGGTGCAGGCCGTGGCCGACGAGGCCGTCGCCCGCGGGGCCGACCTCGTGGTCACCCACCACCCGCTCCTGCTGCGCGGGACCTCGTCCGTGGCCGCCGTCGGGCATGCCGCCGCCGCGAAGGGCCGCCTGCTGCACACCCTGATCGAGCACCGCGTCGCCCTGCTGGCCGCGCACACCAACGCCGACGCCGTCGTGGGCGGCGTCTCGGACGTGCTGGCCCGTGCCGTCGGCGTCATCGGAGCGCTCTCGCCCCTGACGACCTCCGCCGCCGGCACCGGGGCCGAAGGCATCGGCCGGGTGGGCGACCTGCCTGAGGAGACCGACCTGGCCGCCTTCGCCCGGGCCGTGCACGCGGCGCTGCCCGCCACGGCCGGTGGCGTGCGCGTGGCGGGCGACCCCGCCCAGCGCATCCGCCGCGTCGCCGTGTGCGGCGGTGCCGGAGACAGCCTCTTCGACGCGGTCCGCGCGTCCGGCGCGGACGTCTACGTGACCGCCGATCTGCGCCACCACCCGGCCTCGGAGGCCCGGGAGACGGCCGCGCCGGGGGAGGGACGTCCCGCGCTCGTGGACGTCTCGCACTGGGCGAGCGAGTCCCTATGGCTCGAGCACGGCGCCCGCGCCCTGGAGGCCGCCCTGGCGGAGCGGGGACTGGGCGTCACCACCCTGTTCTCAGATCACCGCAGCGACCCCTGGGACTTCCTGGTCGGGGGAGAGCGGGCCGACGAGGGGAGTCACGCATGAGTGAGGTCACCGCACCGCCGGCCGTCCAGGCCCGGCTGCTGGAGCTGCAGGAGCTCGACACGGCCCTGGACCAGGCCCGCGCCGCCGTCCGTCGGCTCAAGGCGGACCCGGAGCACGCCCGGCTGCGCGCCCGCGCGCTGGAACTCGAGGAGGCGTTGCCCGGCCTCGAGGATGCCGCCCGCACCGCCGACCGGGCGGGAGCCGAGGCCACCGAGAAGGCCGCCGCCACCCGCGCCCGTCGGGACCGGACCCGGGAGCGGCTCGAAGCGGGCCAGGGCGGGTCCAAGGAGCTGCAGGCCATGCAGCACGAGGACGACACGCTCACCGCACTGCTCGATGACCACGAGGCCGCGGCGCTCGAGGCCATGGAGGCCGCCGACGCCGCCGAGTCCCGGCTCGCGAAGGGCCACGCCGCTCTGGAGCAGGCACGGGCCGAGGTCGAGGCCCGCGCGGCGGAGGTGCGCCGCGAGGGGCAGGCCGTGACCCAGCGTGGCCGGGACCTCATCCAGCGCCGGGCGGCGTTGGCCGCGGAGTTTCCCGCGTCGTTGCTGGCCCTGTACGAGCAGGCGCGGGAGCGCAACGGCGGCATCGGCGCGGCCCGGCTCGTCGGGAACCGGTCCGCGGCCGCGGGCACGGAGCTGTCGCCCGCGGAGGTCGCGCGCATCCGGGCCCTCCCGCCGGCCGCCGTCGCCCGCTGCCCCGAGTCCGGCGCCATCCTCATCCGGGACTGACCCCGGGCCCCGCCCCCGGCGCGATCAGTAGAGTGGGGGGCCGCGTCGGACGGCGCGACCACGGACACGAGGAGGCGCACGGTGAGCGGACGAGTCCTGCAGGTGGAGGCCGACGGCGGGTCGCGGGGCAACCCCGGCGTCGCCGGCTATGGTGCCCTGGTGCGCGACCCGGCCACGGGCGAGATCCTCCGGACCGACGCCGCCCCGCTGGGGAAGGCGTCGAACAACGTGGCCGAGTACTCCGGGCTCGTGGCCGGGCTGCGGATGGCCCGGGACCTCGACCCCGAGGCGCGGGTGCACGTGCTGATGGACTCCAAGCTCGTGGTGGAGCAGATGTCCGGGCGGTGGAAGATCAAGCACGAGGACATGCGGCGCCTCGCGGCCGAGGCCCGGTCCGTGCTGCCCCCCGAGCGCGTCACCTACGAATGGATCCCGCGCAACCGGAACAAGGACGCCGACCGCCTCTCCAACGAGGCCATGGACGCCGGCGCGCGGGGCGGCCAATGGGACGCGGGCGCGTCCGAGGTGCCGGTCGCGGCCCCCGCGGCCGCGGGGTCGACCGCCGCGGAGGCGTCCACGACCCCCGCATCGGCGGTGGCCGGGTCCGGCCTCGACGCGGACGCGGACGTCCGGGCCGTGGAGGCGGACGGGCCCGACGCCGTCGCCTCGCCGGAGGGTGCGACCCCGGCGCCCGCGCCCACGGGCCGGCTGCACCACGTGGAGATCTGGGTCGCCGACCTCGCGGCGGCCGAGGCGAGCCTCGGCTGGCTGTTCGGCGAGCTCGGCTACGTGCCGGGCGAGGGGTGGGCCGAGGGCCGGACGTACCAGGGCGCGGGGGAATACCTCGTGCTCGAGGCCGGGCCCGACGTCGCCGCGGGCGCCCACGAGCGCACCCGCCCGGGCCTGAACCACCTGGCCTTCCGGGCCGGGTCGCGCTCCCGCGTGGACGAGCTCACCGCCGCCGCGCGCGGCCGGGGGTTTCGCCTGCTCTTCGAGGACCGCCACCCGCACGCCGGGGGAGCGGACCACTACGCCGCCTACCTCGAGACCGCGGACGGCTTCGAGGTGGAGCTGGTGGCCGTCGAGGACTGAGGCTGCGTCCGGGCAGGGCGCGCCTCGTCCGGGATCATCCCTCGGGCAGGATCACCCGCAGCGCGCCGGGCTTGCCGCCGGACGGCCGGGCCAGCTCGACCTCCCAGCCGGGGCCGTCCCCGGCCCGTGCGACCACGTCCGCGACGCGGTCCAGCGTCGAGGTCTCCCGCGCCCCCGCCTCCAGGAGCGCGCGGGCCACGAGGCCGCGGGTGTGCTTGGCGAAGTGCGAGACGACGGTCCGCTCGCCGTCGCGCAGCTGGAACACGTCGACCGCGAGGGTCCGCTCCGCCGGTGCCCGCCACTGGGCCGCGTAGCCACCGGAGCGGCAGTCGACGACGGGCCCGCTGTCCCGTGCGGCGAGCGCGTCGAGGGCGGGGGTCAGGACGGGGCGCCAGTGCGCGGCCAGCCCGGGCAGCCCCGGCAGCTTCGCGCCGACGGACAGCCGGAAGGCGGGGATCCGGTCCGCCAGCGCGGTGGCGCCGAACAGCGCGGAGAAGACCAGCACGGACAAGCGGGCGCGGCGCTTCGCCGCCGCCGACAGCGAGGCGTGGTCGAGCGCGTCGAAGAGCACGCCCGTGAACACCCGGTGACCGGGCGCGGCGGGGGCGACGGCCAGGCGCGTGTTCGCCTCGACCTCGCCGGCGAGCGACGCCCCGACGCCGAGGGTCGTCAGGGCATCCGGGGCGGCCGAGACCGCGGCGAGCCGCGTGAGCAGGTCCGCGCGGGCGCCCGTCACCGCGGCGTCGTCGGCCAGGGCGAGGGCGTCGAGGTCGAGCGGGGCCCCGGAGCGGGGTGCGGTCTTGCCCTCGGAGGGCGGCAGCAGGATCAGCACCGGGCCAGCCTAGCCAGGCGCCCCGGGCCGACGTCGTCGTCCGGACCTGGCACAGTGGTGGGGTCCGCACAGCCGCCCCGCATACCAGGAGTCGCCCGATGACCGCCATGAACGTGTTCGGCGTGGTGTACCCGTTCGTCCTGCTCGTGATCGCGGCCGCCGTGTGGCTCGGGGTCCGCTCCAGCGGGCGGGAGCGCACGCATGCCTCGGCCGTGGAGCAGCGCCTGCGGGAGCGCACCTTCACGGGGCAGGACCGGGTGACGCTCGAATGGCCGCGGGATCGGCGACGCCCGAGCCTGGCGAAGGTCGTCTCGATCGGCGAGTCGTACGGGTACCGCCTGCTGGACAAGAGGGAGCGCGAGCACGTGGTGGAGCTCGAGTTCGAGCGGATCCTCGACGACGAGGGGTTCTGACCCCCGCCGGGGGCCGTGAGGCGGGACGGACCGGCTGTAAGCCGGGTTCTGTGCCTCGCGCGCGTTGCCCCGCGCGAGGTGACGGCCATCCATCTGGGCCCGCCATCGCTGACGGGCTCGAGCGGCCAACCCGGACGCTGGGGCGAGCAGCCCTCGTGACGCGTCCTGTTCGGCCTTGCACCGGATGGGGTTTACCGAGCCGGCCCCGTCACCGGGGCCGCTGGTGGTCTCTTACACCACCCTTTCACCCTTACCGCCGCGCACACGGCGCGGAGGCGGTCTTCTCTCTGTGGCACTGGCCCGCGGGTCGCCCCGGGTGGATGTTGTCCACCATCCTGCTCTGCGGTGCCCGGACTTTCCTCGCACCCCCGCAGGGGCACGCGGCCGTCCGCCGATCCGTCCCGACCGACCAGTCTACGCCCCGCCGAGGCCGCGGGGGCGCTCCGGACGTGTCCTCACTTAGAATGGAGGCGTCCGCCGACAACGAGGTCGGGGGATGGGGCCTGCCCAGGACGGCCCCGCCAGGTTTCAAGGAAGGACTCCCGTGGCAGACACCGCCTCGACCCAGACCCCCGAGTGGAACACGCAGCAGAAGCTCGCGGAGAAGATGGTCCCCCTGCTGGGCACCCTGTACCGCGAGCACAACGTGGTCACCTCGATCTACGGGCGCTCCCTCGTGAACCGCGGCGTGATCGACATCATCAAGGCCCACCGCTATGCCCGCCGCGTGCAGCAGGCTCCGCTGAGCGTCGAGTCCACCTACCCCCTGGTCGAGGCCATGGCTGCGATGGACCTGGGCGCCGCCACCATCGACCTGGCCGAGCTGGCCGCCAAGCAGAAGGCCTCGGGGCAGGACGTCCAGGCCTTCCTGGACGCCGAGCTCGCCGAGGTCAAGGGCAAGGCCGGCGAGGGCCTGGGCGAGACCCAGGACGTCGTGCTCTACGGCTTCGGTCGCATCGGCCGCCTGCTGGCCCGCATCCTCCTCGACCACGCCGGCGGTGGCTCCAAGCTGCGCCTGCGTGCCGTCGTCGTGCGCAAGAACTCGGAGGACGACCTGATCAAGCGCGCCTCCCTGCTGCGCCGCGACTCGATCCACGGCCCGTTCGACGGGACGATCGTGGTGGACGAGGACCGCGACGTGATCACCGCCAACGGCACTGAGATCCAGGTCATCTATTCGAACGACCCGACCACGGTGGACTACACCTCCTACGGCATCAAGGACGCGCTGGTCGTCGACAACACCGGACGCTGGCGCGACGACGAGGGCCTGTCCCAGCACCTGCAGGCCCAGGGCGCCGCGAAGGTCCTGCTGACCGCCCCGGGCAAGGGCGAGATGAAGAACATCGTGTACGGCGTGAACTCGGACGACATCACGCCCGAGGACACCATCATCTCGGCGGCCTCCTGCACCACCAACGGGATCACCCCGGTGCTCAAGGTCATCCAGGACGACTACGGCATCGACCACGGCCACGTGGAGACCGTGCACGCCTACACCAACGACCAGAACCTCGTGGACAACTTCCACAAGGGCGCCCGTCGTGGCCGTGCCGCCGGCATGAATATGGTGCTCACCGAGACCGGCGCCGCCAAGGCCGTGGCCAAGGCCCTGCCCGAGCTCAAGGGCAAGCTCTCCGGCAACGCCATCCGCGTCCCCACCCCGGACGTGTCCATGGCCATCCTGAACCTGGAGCTGACCAAGCCCACCTCGGTGGAGGAGCTCAACGCCCGCCTGAAGCAGGAGTCCCTCACCGGCCCCCTGCGCGGCCAGGTCGGCTACGTGGACTCCCCGGAGGTCGTGTCCACCGACTTCGTCGGCTCGGACCGCGCCGGCGTCGTGGACGGCCTGGCGACCCTCGTGAACAACGACGGCAAGAACGCCATCCTCTACGTCTGGTACGACAACGAGTACGGCTACTCGCACCAGGTGATCCGCGTGGTGGAGAAGATGGCGGGCCAGCAGGTCCCCGCCTTCCCGCAGGCCTGACCCGCCGACGACCGACGGCCCGTCCCCGCGGAGGGGACGGGCCGTCGTCGTGTGCCGACCGGGTCGGACGTCGAGCCGAGGCTCAGTCCTCCTTGGGCCCGTGGTCGCCGTCGGGGCCGTGCTCGTGGTCCGCGTGGTCGTCGGCGTCGTGGCCGAAGGGGTCCTCGTCGGTACCGGGCAGCCACGTCACACCGGGCACGTTCAGACGCTCGGCCCGCTGCGCGCGCTTCCAGCGCCGCTGCCACTTGCCCTCGAGCCGGTTCACGTAGAGGGTGCCGTTGAGGTGGTCGTACTCGTGCTGCATGATGCGCGCGAACCAGCCCTCGGCCTCGAACTCGAACATCTCACCGTCCACGCGCTGGCCGGACAGGCGCACGCGGGTCGGGCGCTGCAGGGGGAAGCCGAGCCCGGGCACCGAGAGGCAGCCCTCGGTGTGCTCGTCCGGGTGCGGGTCCTCCCGCGGGGCCTTGTCCAGGTGGGTCAGCACGGGGTTGATCACGTGGCCCACGTTCGGCGCGTCGCCGGAGTCCGGGAACGTCCACGTGAAGATCCGCAGCCCGACCCCGACCTGCGGGGCGGCCAGGCCCACGCCGTGCGCGGCGTCCTGCGTGACGTACATGTCCTCGATCAGCTCGCGGATCTCGTCGTCGATCACCTCCACCTCGGCCGCGCGCCGGTGCAGCACGGGCTCGCCGTAGACGGTGATGGGACGGATGGAGGCCATGGCACTGCGCTTCCCGGCCCGGGCTGCGGGCCTGCGTGGGTAGGGGGACGGGGGAGTCCCCAGCCTACCGCCGGCGACACCACGACGACGGCGGTCATTCCGCGGCAAGGGCCTCCAGCGCCTCCGGGTCCAGCAGCGTCACCCGCGGGCCCTCGATGGCGATCAGTCCGTCGTCGGCGAGACGGCGCAGCCCGCGGCTGAACGCCTCGGGGGTGGTGCCCAGCAGCGAGGCGACGTCCTTCTTCGGCGCGGCCAGCACCACGACGAGGTCGGCCTCGTCCCGGAGGGCAGGCAGGCCGAGCAGATGTCCGGCGATCCGTGCGGTGACAGGCTGATGCTCCCGGGCCAGCCGTTGTTCCGCCTCGGCCAGGCGGACGGCCAGCGTCCGCATCACGCGTCCCCCGATGCCCGGATGCTGGGCCAGGAGTCGGGCGACCTCGGCGTGGGAGAAGGTGCACAGGCGGGTCGCGGCCACGGCGCGCGCCCCGTGCCGGGCCGGCTCGCCCGTGAGGAACTCGTGCTCGCCCACGGAGTCCCCGGGCTCGACCATCCGCACCACGCGTTCCCGGCCGGTCGCTGAGCCGAGCGTCAGCGCCAGGCGGCCGCTGTGCACGACGCACAGGCGGTCCGTGCGGTCACCGGCCAGGTGCAGGGCATCGCCGGCCTCGAGCACGAGCGGCCGCGCCAGGGCGGAGACCCGGCGCAGCTGCTCCAGATCCAGCCCGGTGAACAGCGGGACCCGGGCCGCGCACGGCTCTGGTTCGTCCATGGGGGCGAGGGGCAGGTCCATACGCACGCCATCAGCCTCCCACACGGCGGCTTGACCGCGGTCAAGGCGGGCCCGCCGTCCCCTTCGTAGCGTCAGTGACATCCCCGGAGGCCGGGGATCGGACCGGGCACCCGCCCGTCCGCTCAGCCTCATCGGCGGCCGCGCCGGTGACGACCCACAGGAGTGACCATGACCGCCACCACGCACACCCTGCTCCGCGCCGAGGGCTTCAGCTGCCCCTCGTGCGTCCGGAAGATCGAGAAGGCCCTCGACGCCCTGCCCGGCGTGACCGGCGCGCAGGTCCACTTCGAGACCCAGCGCATCGAGGTCGACCACGACCCGCAGACCACCACTGCCCAGGACCTCGTCGAGGCCGTCGCCAAGGTCGGCTACACCGCCCGGCCGTCGGCCTTCTGACACCGCCCCGCCCCCGACGAACGGAGTCCGCCATGTCCACCCCCGCCGTCACACGTCCGGGCCGCCCTCGTGCCCGGTTCGCGTTGTCCCGCCGCTGGCGGCGCCCCGTGGTGGCCGGCCTGCTGATCGCCGTCTCGCTCGTGCTGGCGCCCGAGCAGCTGGCCCACGGGACCGGACACCTCGTGGCGGCGGGCCTGATGCTCGCCGCCGCCGTCGTGGCCGGCCTGCCGATCGCGCGCGACGCGATCGCCGCCCTGCGGGTGAAGACCGTCGGCATCGACCTGCTCGTCGCCACCGCCGCGATCGGCGCGTCACTGCTCGGCAATTTCTGGGAGGCCGCCGCCGTGACCTTCCTCTTCGCCCTCGGCCACGCCCTCGAGGACGCGACCCTGTCTCAGACTCGCTCGGCGCTCGCGGACCTCGTCTCCACGGCGCCCGAGACCGCCGTCGTCGTGGACGCAGACGGGACCCAGCGCACCGTGCCTGCCCACGAGGTGGCCCCCGGCGCGACCGTCCTCGTCAAGGCCGGCGCTCGGGTGCCGGTGGACGGCGTGGTGCTCACCGGGGTCGGCGCCGTGGACGAGGCATCCATCACGGGCGAGTCCATCCCGGCGGAGAAGACCGACGGTGACGCCATGTACGCGGGCACCGTCGCCACGGCCGGCCTGCTGCAGGTGCAGGCCCGGGGCGTCGGCGCCGACACCACGCTGGCGCGCATCATCCACCGCGTCGAGGCGGCGCAGGAGGCCCGTGCGCGGACCCAGCAGTTCATGGACCGCTTCTCCCGCTGGTACACCCCGGCGATCATGGTGCTGGCCTTCGCGACCGGCCTGATCACGCGGGACGTCCCCCTGGCCCTGACCCTGCTGGTCATCGGCTGCCCGGGCGCCCTCGTGATCTCCATCCCGGTCGCGATCGTGGCAGGGATCGGCCGCGGCGCCAAGGACGGCGTGCTCATCAAGGGAGGGGAGTTCCTTGAGCGCTCCGCGAAGGTCGACGCCGTCGCCGTCGACAAGACCGGCACCCTCACGTCGGGCACCCCCGAGCTGACAGACGTCGTCGCGTTCGAGCCCGGGGCCGAGGACGAGGTGCTGCGCTGGGCCGCACGGCTCGAGGCGGCCTCGGACCACCCGCTGGCCGCGCCGGTCGTCGCGGCGGGCCGGGACCGCGGCCTGCTGGACGGCCCGCTGGCCACGGATGTGGACGTCGTCCTCGGCCGCGGGCTCACCGGAGAGGTGGACGGCCGCGTCGTCGCCGTGGGCAACGTGGCGATGCTGCGCGAGCGCGGCGTGGATCCGGCCGCGACCGACCGGGTCGAGACCGTCGCGGCCGAGCTCGCGGAGGCGGGCCGGACCCCGGCGGCGGTCGTCGTCGACGGCATCCCGCTCGGCGTCCTCGCCATCGCAGACACCCTCCGGCCCGAGGCCGCGGGCATGATCCGGGCGCTGCACGGGATCGGCGTCCGCGAGGTCGTGATGCTGACCGGCGACCAGCCCGGCGTCGCGCAGGCCGTGGCCCGGCAGGTGGGCGTCGACGACGTGCGGGCGGGCCTGCTGCCCCAGGACAAGCTCGAGGCGATCGAGGCCCTGCAGGCCGAGGGCCGCGTCGTCGCGATGGTCGGTGACGGCGTCAACGACGCCCCGGCCCTGGCGACGGCGGACATCGGCGTGGCCATGGGCGCGGCCGGCTCCGGTGTGGCCATCGAGACCGCGGACATCGCCCTGATGGGCGACCGGCTCGAGCGGCTGCCGCAGGCGCTCGATCTGGCCCGGCGCACGGTGCGGGTGATGCGGCAGAACATCGCGATCTCCCTCGTCACCGTCGCGGCCCTGCTGGCCGGCGTCTTCACCGGCGGCGTCACGATGGCCGTCGGCATGCTCGTGCACGAGGCGTCCGTGCTGCTGGTCATCGTGAACGCGATGCGCCTGCTGCGGCGCCGCGATTAGCCCAGGTCCACGACCTCGAATTCGAGCAGGTCGGCGCCCGTGGCGACCGGCGCCGGGCGGCCGCCCTGCTCGGCGGCGTGAGCGGCGGGCATGCGCCCGTCCCGCCAGCGCCGGAAGTCCTCCTCCGACGCCCACGTCGTGACCACGAAGTAGCGGTCCTCGCCCGCAGTGGGCCGGAGCAGCTGGAAGCCCTCGAAGCCCGGCTCCTGGTCCACCGCGTGCTTGCGGGCGGCGAACCGCTTCTCGAGCTCCGGGCCGGCGCCCTCGGGGACGCTGATGGCGTTGATCTTCACGACGGACACGGGGAGGCCTCCTCGCCGGTGCGGGTGCGGCGTCGGGTCGACGCCCTCACCGGCCGACTCTACGCCCGGCAGCGGATGAGGAGTCCGTCGAACGGTTGATGCCCGGCGGCGTCGCCCCTGCGACGCTGAGCCGTGGAACCGGCCGCCGTGGGACCTCGGGCGGTCCCGCTCGCCATCATCGGCGACCTGCACTTGGACCTCACTGACGCGCAGTGAGTGAACAGCCTCTATGCCGTGCTGCTGGCCGCCCTGTTGCTCTCCACCGGCAACCTCGCGGACCGATGGGGTCGCAAGCGGCTCTTCCTCACCGGGTCCGCGCTGATCGCCCCGTATCCGCGCCGCCCTGCGGCACAACACCCCCTTTGTTGCTACCGTTTCGGTGTCCACTTCCACGCAACAGCGGGTGTCCGAGGTCGGTTGCTCCCCTTGGCATCGCACCGCAGATTGGTCGCCATGAACGACATGCACTCGCTGGGCCGACTGATCGCCCCAGCCCAGGAGCGGAACGGCTGGTCCCTCAGCGACCTCGCCGCCCGCGCCGACCGCGCGGGGTACGACATGAGCCACGCCAGCTTCGCGCGGCTCAAGTCCACCCCGGTCACCTCGATCAAGGGCGAGAACATCACGATGCTCGCGCTCGTGCTGAGGGTGCCCGTGGCCCACGTGGTCACCGCAGCGCTGGAGTCCATAGGAGTGGAGCTCGACTCGGCTCTTCACCCGTCGGTCCTCGACGTCGTTCAGGAATCCCCTGACCTATCGACGTATGACCAGGAGCTGCTCGCTGCAGTCCTGCGGGTCATGCTCGACCGACGTAGGACGGACCACCATGACGAGCGCGACCACGCAGACCAGGATCAGGACCGCGAGCGCGGCACGGCCGAGCGCGGGGGAGCGCGCGGCGGTGACGCTGGCGCTGAACAAAAGACCGCGGCGGCCGACGCGCCGGCCGACTTCGATCTGGCAGCACACCCCGACTTCGAGCTGACCCGCGACCGGCAGGCCCGGGAGTGGGGCGACGTCGGCGAGGAGAACCAGGACCCCGGCGACGAGGCCGGCGCATGAGCGCCAACACGAACTTCTTCACGTCGCAGCAGCCCGCCGCGGTCTTCAAGCTCAAGGTGCTGGAGGACTACCTCACACCGTGGGCCATGAAGGTTGCTAGCAAGGCCCCTCGGGAGGTGGCCTATGTCGATGGCTACGCCGGCGCGGGGCAGTACGACGACGCGCACAAGGGGTCGCCGCTCTACGCGGTGGACATCGCACGCAAGCTTGCAGCGCAGAACCGCATCATGCACATCCACCTCGTGGAGCGAGATAGGGCTCATGCGGAGACCCTCCGGCACGCGGTCGCCGCGCAGGGGCAGGGGGCCGGTCCCGTCTATCTGCACCACGGCGCCGTGGAGGAGCAGATCGACGCGATCCTCAACGACATCGGCACCCGCCCAGCTCTGTTCTTTCTCGACCCGTTCGGCACGGCCCTGCCGTACGACGTCGTCGCCTCGAAGCTGCTCCTGCGGCCAGCGCGGTCGACCGAGGTCCTCTTGAACTTCAGTCTCTCCACCGTGTGGCGCATCGGAGGGATCGTCCGGAAGGGAGCCTCCGCCTCAAGTGGCGAGACCGTCACCCTCCTCCGCGGTGACCGTTTTCTTGGTGGGCCGTGGTGGCGGGAGGTCTTCGCTGAGGCTCGGCGGCAGGCTGACGTGAGTGGCGACAGCTCCTCCGCCGCTACAGCCGCCTCCTACGTGGCGCGCGAGTACATGCAGCGCATGACCGGAGAGACCGCCCACAACGTCATCTCCGTCCCAATCCGCCGGACCCCGTCTGAGGGGCCGATCTTCACGCTGATGCTCTTCTACCAGCACTTCGCTGCGCCCATGCTCTTCGCTGACGCCGCGGCTCGGGCTCACAGGAAGTGGCGGCAGGTCAACTCCGAGAACTACTACCAGGGACTGCTCGACGACACCCAGGGGTCGCTCTTCGACCTGCAGGAGACGTTCGACCAGCAGGTGGTCGCAGAGCAGACCGACGTCAGAAACCGGGCCATCGCCGCTATCCAGACGAGGCTCTCGTCTCACCTCGGTCAAGGCCAGGCGGTGCGGATCTGCGACGACGTGCCCCACTGGCTAGGCGAACACCTCGGCACGGCAGGCGCCTCAGAGGTACGGCAGGCCATCAAGAATCTCCAGAAGGCCGGGATCACCCAGGGCTACACCAAAGACATGGTGGATGGGCGCGCGGTCATCCTGCCAGCGCGGCGCGGGAGGTAGGCATCTCGTCCCAGGTGCGCCCCTCCAAGAGCCGCCCGTTGGCCTTAGGCGTCCGCCCACCCCACTGCTTGAAGAAGAACGCCACGTCGGCAGACACGCATTGGTCGCGGATGTCCTCCACCCAGGCCTGGTCCATGGGGCGATGGTTCGCACCAGACTCGCCGCCCGCGATGACCCAGTCGATGCCGGCCAAATCCAGATCCCGCAGGGGTCCGATGAGGGGCTCGCAGGAGAGGAACCGGACCGCTGCCGGCACCTCGCGGAGATGGTCGATGCGGCCCGTCACAGTCTCGTCCTCCACGGAGACGCCCATCCACAAGTTGGCCGGCCAGTCGAGGCGATCGGCTAGACGGGCCATCCGCAGTGAGCGCTTCGTCAGCGCCTGATATGTGTGCTGCGGCGTCTCGCGCATGACGTCGAAGATGTCCCGGATGAACCCCAACGGAACTTTGGCGTGGAAGAGATCGCTCATGGAGTTCACGAACACCACGCGCGGGGCCTTCCACGAGCGGGGCTGGCCCAGGGCCTTCGGATGGAGGGTGACGCCAAACCCGGGGCCGGACGTCACCGGGTTCCCATCGTTCTGGTACTTCTCAGCACCCATCGCCTTGAGCCGCTTGGCTAAGGTCAGCGCGTAGCAGTTGTCGCAGCCGGCCGCCACGCGGTCGCAACCGGTCACGGGGTTCCACGTCACCTCGGTCCACTCAATCGCTGAGGTGTTCGCCATCGCGATCGCTCCTTCCCTGGAAGACCTGCTCCAGTCGAACAGATGTTCGACCCTTTGTCACGCAGGCGCGCTCAGTCCACCACAGTCCAGCTCGTGCTCACCCATACCGTGTCCGTCCCCACAACGACGATGGTCGCATGTTCCACCCCTGGCGGGCGCTGCGCACGCTGACGTACGTCGTCGTGGTCTGGGCCCGCCCACACCCGACGGCGCCAGCCGCGACCGATGGCGCGACGGTGATCTGGCTCGACCCCCGCATGACGCAGGCCGAGCGGCGGTGCGCGCTCACCCACGAGCTCGTGCACCTCGAGCACGGCCACCGCGGCTGCCAGCCGCCGGCCGTCGAGCACGCCGTACGCGCGGCCGCGGCCCGGCAGCTGATTACGCTCGAGCAGCTCGCCGACGCCCTGCCTTGGTCCATGAGCCTGGACGAGCTCGCCGACGAACTGTGGGTGACCCCGCTCGTGCTTACCGACCGACTGGCCGGCCTCACCCGGACCGAGCGGGAGCATCTCGCCGCGTTGGCCACCGAGCACTCTGCCTGAGCGCCTGCTAGGCGGGGGCCATCGGCTAGGTCAGAATCAAGGCAACGCGCCGCGCAGGGCGCACCACCAAGGAGGGCGACATGGCGAAGACGACCAAGTACACGGCGGAAGTGTCAGAGGGGCGAGACGAGCTGCTCGACGGCAAGACGATCGCACGCCTACGCACCATCGCAGTGAAGAACCAGCGCGGCGAGACCGTACGGGAGCTCAAGGCCGCGGACAACGACGAGGACGTGCGCGCGAAGCTGCGCGCCGCGGGCTACACCCTCAAGGACTGGGCCGGCGGCACTACGCCCGCCACCCTGGAGCGTGGGCGCAACCCGCTCGTCGCGGGCTGCCTCTGGCCCCTCGTGGCCGTGATGGCACTGCTCGCGTGGGCAATCTTCTCTGCCTTCAGCAACGCCAGCCCTGACGAGCCGGAGGAGTGGGACGCGAAGATTGCCTGCCAGACCCTCGTCAAGGAGAAGCTGCGCGCCCCCAGCACCGCCAAGTTCTCCCGCGAGACGGCATCCGGGGGGCCGAAGGCATGGACAGTGACCGGAGCGGTCGAAGCGGAGAACGCGTTGGGCGGCACGGTTGGGCACCGGTACTCCTGCTCGGTGACCTTTACCGGCGACGACGAGTACCGCGGAACGGCCACCATCACGGACCGCTGATCCCACGTACTACGTCCACCCCCGGGCGTACCGTCCCGACATGACCACCACCACCCAGGCGCCCGCGTGCGCCGGCCACCTGTCCGTTCGTGACCACATGGCGCTGCAGCTGTGGGGGCGGCGGTGGCGGCACGGGGCCGCGCGTGACCGGGCCGCTGAGCATCTGGTCGGGTTGCAGGGCACGGCGCTGGCGATGCGCGTGGCCACGCTCGCCGAGGACCCGGTGGCGATCGCCGCCTACCCGGTGATCACGCGGCGGGCCCGGGAGGCTCGGCAGACCCGCGAGCGCGCGGTACGGGTGCCAGCTGCTTAACGTGTCCGCCCCCTCGGGGAGCGTGGAGGCCGCGAAGGGAAGCGCAAGAGAGGCCCCGTCCAGCAGCCAGCTGGACGGGGCCTCTCGCTGCGCCAGGGGTCAGGCGCCGGGGGGAGGCTCCCAGCCGATCGCGTCGACCGCGGCACGCTGGGCGTCCAGCAGCAGGTGCGCGTACACGCGGGAGGTGGTCTGCAGCGACTCGTGACCGAGGCGGTGCTGGACGACCTGTGCGGGGACCCCATCCATGAGGGCCCACGAGGCGAACGTGTGCCGCAGGCTGTGCGGGGTCAGGTGCTTGGCGATCCCGGCGGCCGCGAGCGCCGGCTTCCAGTGGCGCTCGACGAAGTTCGTGCGGTGGATGACGCCGCCGCCGGGGGCGGTCAGGAGGAACTCGTCGGCGGCACGGCCGGCGGCCAATGGCTCGAGTGTTTCGACGGCCCAGTCGGGGAGCATGATCGTGCGGCGGCCGCGGGCGGTCTTGGGGACGCCGAGGACGGCGCCCTCCTTGCCCTTCTTCCAGGCGCGGCGCACGTGGATGACGCTGGCTGCGACGTCGAGGTCGCGGACCTGCAGGGCGGTGGCCTCGCCCCAGCGGGCGCCGGTGACGAGCAGGACGATCAGCAGCGGCTGGTACGACTCGGATATGGCTGCGTAGAAGCGCGCCCACTCGGCTCGGCTGAAGATGCCGCGCTCCTCCTCGACGTCGTCGTCGGGCAGGTCGGCGCCGCGCGCGGGGTTGGCTGGCAGGATGCCCTCCTGGACGGCGAGGCCGAGGACCGCGGAGAGCAGGGCGTGCGCGTTGCGGACCGTCTTCGGAGACACCGTGGCCAGCGGCGGCTCGGGCCGCGGGGGAGTGGCGGCCGCGGCGCGGGCGGCGGCCGCGCGCCAGCGGGCCGTGGGCTGCTGCAGCTGCCACCGGATCCACTCGGCCACCGTGCGGCGGTCGATCATGTCCACGGGCAGCTCGCCGAGGCGGGGCAGGAACGTGCGCGCGGCCTCTGCCTCGTACCCGGCCAGGGTGCCCGGGGTGCAGCGGAGCCCGCGGTGCTCGATGTACCGCGGGAAGAACTCGGCGAGCGTGGGCATGCCCGGGGCACTGTCCACCTGGGCCTCGAGGATCCGGCGGGCCACCGTGGGCCCCTGCCGCGGGTCCTCCACGATCGCCTTGACGCGCTGGGCGCCGGCCTCGCGGGCGAGGGCCGGCAGCCACTGGAACCGGCCGGCCTCGTAGAAGCCGACCCGGTACGTGGTCCGGCCGGCCTTGTTCGTGCGCGTCTGGATGGTAGCCAACGCATCTCTCCTGGTGCTCTCCGATGATGTGCGTACCCCGTGGGGACCGAGCACTACCCAACAGCACTACCAAGACGAGATAAGGCCCGGAATCATCCGCATGATTCCGGGCCTTACGGTGGGGTGAGCGACGGGGATTGAACCCGCGACCTTCTGGACCACAACCAGACGCTCTGCCGACTGAGCTACGCCCACCATGCCTGCTCCACACGGACGGATCCGCGCGGCGCAGCGGGGTCCACAGTACACGAGATCCCGCGCAGCGCCGAATCGGGGCGGCGAGGCCGGGGTGCCGGCTCAGGCCTGCGCCCCGGACACCACCTCCGCAATGGCGCGGGCCTCCTCCGTGGTGGGGCCGGGGGCGGGGGCCATGACGGCGGCCCGGTAGTAGCGCAGCTCGGTGATGGAGTCCTTGATGTCCCCGAGAGCGCGGTGGCCCCCGGTCTTGGCGGGGGCCTGGTAGTAGGCGCGCGGGTACCAGCGCCGGGCCAGCTCCTTCACGGTGGACACGTCCACGATCCGGTAGTGCAGATGGTCGACGACGGCGGGCATGTAGCGGGCGAGGAACAGCTTGTCCTGGCCCACCGTGTTGCCGGCCAGCAGGCCCTTGCCGGCCGGCACGCGGGCCGCGATGTACTCGAGGACGCGCGCTGCGGCGTCGTCGAGCTCGAGGCCCTCCGCCAGCTCCGGCAGCAGGCCGGAGGTGGTGTGCATGTCCCGGACGAACGGGTCCATCTGCTCGAGGGCCGCCGCGGAGGGACGGATCACCAGGTCGATGCCCTCGTCCAGGATGTTCAGCTCGGCGTCCGTGATGAGCACCGCCACCTCGACGAGCTCGTCGACCTGGGGGTGCAGGCCGGTCATCTCGCAGTCGATCCAGACCAGGGGGGCGCTCTCCGGCGCGGGGGTGCTCGTCTCGCTCATGCCCCCAGGCTACTCGCGTGTCACGATGGTAGATTCGAGCGAGCCGCGCCCTCGCGCGCCCTCGCAGGACCGCACGGAAGGACCCGTCGCATGAGCGTGTCGACCCCGCGTCCGTCCGGGTCCACGGCCCACCGGCCGGAGTACGTCGGCGTCGGCGGCCTCCGCGCGGACCCCCAGGTCGCCGGCGCGGACTGGTGGCCCATCCTGGTGGGGACCCTCGGCTCCCTCCTCCTGGTGGTGGGCTCGTACTCCGTCGGCTGGCTGGCCTCGGCCTCCCCGATCAACCGCTGGCAGTGGCTGATCCCGTGGCGCACCCAGGAGACCGGCGTGCTCGCCGGCACAGCGCTCCTCACCCTCGGCTGCTGGGTGATGTTCTGGGCCTGGCTGCGCCTGGGCCAGACGATCCGCCCCTTCGGTCGCGGCGCCCTGCGCACGGTCAACCTCGCCACCGTCCTGTGGTGCCTGCCCCAGGTCGTGGCCCTGCCGATCTTCAGCCGGGACATCTTCGCCTACGTGGGACAGGGCCGTCTCATGGAGGCGGGGCAGGACCCCTACGTGGACACGATCTCCTCGCTGTCCAACTGGTTCCAGCTCGGAGCGGACGCCACCTGGGCGGACTCCGAGACCCCGTACGGTCCGATCTTCCTCTGGATCGAGCAGGCCGTCGTCGCGATCTCGGGGGACATGAACCCGGACCTGGCGATCTTCCTGTTCCGCCTGGTGGCGGTGGCCGGCGTCGCGCTGATCATGGTCTTCGTGCCGTTGCTGGCCCGCCGGCTGGGCGTCAACGGTGCGTGGGCGCAGTGGATCAGCGTCGCCAACCCGCTCTTCACCATCAGCTTCGTCGCGTCCGGGCACAACGACGCCCTCATGGTCGGCCTCGCCCTGGCCGGCACGTGGTGCGCGCTGCGCGCCGGGCATCCGCTCCGCCCCCAGCGGCCCGGGCAGTCCGTCGCGTGGGGGGTGGCCGGCGTCGTGCTGGTCACCCTGTCCCTGGGCATCAAGCCCATCACGCTCGTGCTGCTCCCGTTCATCGGCCTGCTGTGGGCCGGCCCGACGGCCCGATGGCCGCGCCGGTTCGCCTTCTGGGCCCTCACCGCCGGGATCTCCTTCGGCCTCATGGCCCTGGTGGGGGTGCTCAACGGCTTCGGCTTCGGCTGGGTGGCCGTCATGGTCGGCACGGGCACGGGCACCGTGCCGTGGGGGCCGATCGGCATGCTGTCCCTCATCACGGTGGGGGCGAGCGAGCTCTTCGGACAGGGGGCGGACGTGCAGGCCGTCGAGGGCGTGTACAAGACCGCCGGACGCGCGCTCTCGGTGCTCATCGTGCTGGCCCTGATGTTCCTCGGCCGCCAGGACCGCGTGATGACGCGCATGACCTGGGCGTTCACCGCGCTGGTGATCCTCTCGCCCATCATCCAGCCCTGGTACCTGCTGTGGCTGCTGCCGTTCTTCGCCGTGCTCGGCATCCGGGACAACTGGCAGATCAAGTGGGTCGTGTTCACGGTCGGCTACTTCCTGGCGTTCGGCGCCGCGGACCAGCTCTTCACCTGGCAGTTCCTGGACATCGCGGACCAGGTCAAGGCCGTGTCCCTGATCGTCTCCGCCGTGTGTCTGCTGTGGATCCTCGTCGTGGACCGCCGCACCAGCCGGTTCGTGAAGGACCACTGGCACGTGCGCCCCGCCGTACGCGCCGGCCTGGCCCGGCTCCGTGGCGCCCCTCGACCCGCGGAGCCGGCGGAGTGAGGCCCGCCGCCTCCGCGACGACCGGCGCCCGAGGGCCCCGTCCGAGCCGCGTGACGGCGCAGCCCGAGCCGGAGGCGGCCGTCCGCCGGGGCACGTGGGCGTCCGTGCTCATCACGGTGGGCTCCTGGGGCGTGGGGTGGCTGCCGATGACGCCCGACTCGGTGTTCTCCGGCACCACCCTGCTCAACCCGCTGCGGGTCTACCTTCCCGGCGTGCTGCTCAGCACCGTGCTGCTGGCCGCCGGCTCGCTGCTCCTCGTCCGATCCTGGCTCGAGCTGGGGCGCGCGCTGCGGGGCCGCTGGGAGGAGCACGGCCGCCTGGTGGCCCGGGCCGCCTGGTGGTGGTCCGCCCCGCTGATGCTCGCGCTGCCGATCTTCTCCCGCGATGTGTTCTCCTACCTCCAGCAGGGCCGGCTCCTCGCGTCGGGTCTCGACCCGTATTCCCAGGGCGTGTCCGCCCTGCCCGGCTGGTTCATGCAGGGAGCGGACTCCATCTGGGCCGAGTCCCCGTCCCCCTACGGGCCGCTGTTCCTGCTGTTCGCCGAGACGACGTGGCGGGCCACGGGCGGCAACATCGAGCTCTCCGTCACGGCGTTCCGGCTCCTGGCGCTCGCGGGCCTGGCGCTGTGCCTGTGGGCGGTGCCGCGGCTGGCCGCCGTCGCGGGCCGATGCGGGGTGTGGGCCACGTGGGTGGCCGTGGCGAACCCACTGTTCCTGCTCTACATGATCGCCGGCGCCCACAACGACGCGCTGATGTCGGGGCTGATGCTCGCGGGCATCCTGCTCATGGTCCGCCCGCCCCGCCGCCGCGTGCATGCGCTGTGGGGGATCGTGCTGATCGCCCTGTCCGTTGCGATCAAGCCCCTGACAGCTTTGGTGCTGCCCTTCGTGGCCCTGCTCCTGCCCACCGGCTGGGCCCGGTTCCGCGCGGCCGATCCGCGCCTGCGCCGGCGGGACCGGCTCGGCCCGTGGTTCACGACGGCGGTGATCTCCCTGGCCGTCCTCACGATCCTCGGCGCCGGCTCCGGCCTCTGGTTCGGCTGGGTCCCGGCCATGCTCACGAGCGGGGACGCGGCGTTCCCGTATGCCCCCGTGGGCCTGCTCGGCCTGCTGCTCGGCGCGGTCGTCGAAGCCGTGACGCCCCTGGGGGCGCGCGACGTGGCCGCGGCCTTCTACACCGCGATGACGGTGTCGGCCCTCGGCTTCACGGCCTGGCTGGCCCTGCGCCGCCGGCCCCTGGACCCGGTGTTCAGCGCGGCGGCCGTGCTCGTGGTGGCCGTCGCCACCGCCCCGATCGTCCAGCCGTGGTACCTGCTCTGGGTCCTGCCGCTGCTGGCGTGCGCCCTCCGCCCGCTGCCGTGGGGCGCCGACCATCCCCGCTGGCTCGGGTGGGTCACCGCGCTCGCGGTCCTGTTGCTCACCGGCGTCGGCGTGGTGGACCAGCTCTCCGTGGCGCAGTGGCTGCCGGTCCTGGCCGTCCGCGTGTTCACCCTGGTCCTGATGCTCGCGGGGATCGGATGGATCATCCACCGCGATCCCGTCACCGCGCCCCTGTTCCCCGGGCGGCGGCGTCCTCCCCTGGAGGTGGTCGAGCCGCGGGCCGCGGCGGCGTCGCCGACGCCTCCGGAGGCGGGCGTGCCGCCGGACGCGCCGCCCGACGGGCCGCCGTCGACCGCCGGCACACGGGCGAGCAGCAGCAGGGGCGTGC
>NZ_JASDCZ010000199.1:0-1816 GCF_030407635.1 Micrococcus sp. APC 4021 | reverse complement strand
CGTGCGGCGCATCGCCGCCGAGCTGGACCTGCGTCCCACCAAGCAGTGGGGCCAGAACTTCGTGATCGACCCGAACACGATCCGGCGCATCGTGCAGGCCGCGGACGTGACCGCGGACGAGCACGCGCTCGAGATCGGCCCCGGTCTGGGCTCGCTCACCCTCGGCCTGCTGGACGCGGCCGCCGCCGTCACCGCCGTCGAGATCGACCCGGTCACCGCCGCCCGCCTGCCGCGCACCGCCGCCGAGTTCCGCCCCGGGGCCGAGGACGCCCTCGCCGTGCTGCACGCGGACGCCATGACGCTGAGCGAGCAGGCCCTGGCCGAGGTCCGACCCGCTGCCGCCGCCGGCGGCCCCACCGCGCTCGTGGCGAACCTGCCCTACAACGTGGCCGTGCCCGTGCTGCTGCACGCGCTCGCGGTCCTGCCGGGGCTGCGGCACGGACTGGTGATGGTGCAGGAGGAGGTCGCGGACCGTCTCGCGGCCGGGCCCGGATCCAAGGTCTATGGCGTCCCGTCCGCCAAGGCGGCGTGGTACGCGGACGTGCGCAAGGCGGGCACCATCGGCACCCAGGTGTTCTGGCCGGCTCCGCGCATCCACTCCGGGCTGGTCGCCTTCACCCGGCGCGAGCCGCCGGCGGGCGGCGCGTCCCGCCGGGAGGTCTTCGCCGTGGTGGACGCGGCCTTCGCCCAGCGCCGCAAGACCCTGCGCGCCGCGCTCGCCTCCTGGGCGGGGTCGCCGCAGGCGGCGGAGGACGCCCTGGTGGCCGCCGGCGTGGACCCGCGTGCCCGCGGCGAGGCCCTGGACATCGCGGCCTTCGCGCGGATCGCCGAGCACGGCCCGCGGCGTGCGGCGGAGGAGGTGAGCGCATGACGACGGAGGACCTCGGCCTCGACCCCACGGCCCGGCACGTCACGGTCAGCGCCCCCGGCAAGGTGAACCTGTCCCTGCGGGTGGGACCCCCCGGCGCGGACGGCTACCACCCCGTGGCCACCGTGTACCTGGCCGTCAGCCTGCGGGAGACCGTCACGGCGATCGCCCGCACGGACGGGAGGATCACCGTCGGCCCGTCGAGCCGCCACATCAGTCTGGTGGGCACCCAGGACGTGCCCTGGGACGAGCGCAACCTCGCGCACCGCGCCGCCGCGCACCTGCGGCGCACCCTCGGGCTCGATCCTGACACCCACGGCGTCCACCTCGAGGTCGCCAAGCAGGTCCCGGTCGCGGGCGGCATGGGCGGCGGCTCCGCCGACGCAGCCGCCGCGCTGCTCGCGTGCAGCGCCCTGTGGGAGACCGGGCACACCCGCACCGAGCTCGCCGAGCTGGCCGCCCCGTTGGGCGCGGACGTGCCCTTCAGCGTGCTGGGCGGCGCCGCCGTCGGGCTCGGGACCGGGGCGGAGCTGACCCCCGTCGCGGCCCGCACCCCGCTGCACCTCGTCCTCGTCCCGGCGGACGCCGGGCTGTCCACCCCCGTGGTGTTCCAGACCCTGGACGAGCTGCGCCGGGAGGGCCACCTGCCCGACGGGCCGGCGCGCCCCGAGGTGAACGAGGCCGTCCTGCGGGCCCTCACCGCGGCCGACCCGCTCGCACTCGCCACCGCCATGGACAACGACCTGCAGACCCCGGCCGTCGTCCTGTTCCCCGAGCTCTCGGACGTCCTCGATCTCGGCCTGGACGAGGGCGCGCTGCGCGGCATGGTCTCCGGCTCCGGCCCCACCCTGCTCTTCGTGGCGCAGGACGAGGCCTCCGCGCTGCGGCTGGCCTCGGCCATCGAGGAGCGCACGGGCGTGCGCGCCCTCCCCGTCCACGGCCCCGTGC
>NZ_JASDCZ010000198.1:0-2048 GCF_030407635.1 Micrococcus sp. APC 4021 | reverse complement strand
GTCTCGAGGTAGGTCGGTGCCCATTCCTTGAGGGCGAGGAGGGTTTCCCGGTCGGCGGTGGCGACGACTTCGGCGAGGGTGCGGCCGGAGTCAAGGAGCATGCGGGCGCGGTCCCACGCGTCGCGGGTGGAGCCCTGGGGGTCGGGGACGCGGTCCAGGTTCCGCTGGTGGGTGGCCTGGGCAGCGTCGAGCGCAGCGCGGGCGGCGTCGACGTCGTGGCGGTAGGCGTCCTGGGCGGTTTGGGCGAGTTCGGCGCGGCGGCGGTCGCGGGCGGGGATGCTGAGGTCCTCGTCCTCGAAGTGGGCGGCGTCGTGGCGGGCGGCCGTGTAGCGGGCCGTGGCTTCGTTCAGACGGTCGGTGATGGGCTGGAGGTCGAACATCGGTGGTCCCTTTCTGGGGTCGTGTAGCGCTGTGACGGGGTCGTAGGGGTCGGGGGTCTGGGATGGTCAGTGGCCGGTGACGGGGTGGGCCTCGAGCCACTCGAGGCGGCCGGTCATGTCCTCGGCGATGCGTTCACCTCGGGCGACCATGAGCCGGAGGTCGTCGAAGTCGGGGGCGACGTTGAGGCGGTCCTGTCCTCGGCGGATGGTGGCGCGGAGGGTCTCGAGCTCGGCGCGGAGCGTGGCCGTGCGTTCGGGGTCGCCGGCGGGCCGGGGGACGGTTTTCCCGGCCATGTGGGGGCCGGTGATGTCCTCGAGGCGGTCGGCTAGGGCCTGGGTCCAGGCGAGGCCGGGTGAGTTGATGTCGAGGGCGCATGCAAGGCGGATCAGGGTCTCGCGTGAGGGCCGGCGTTCGCCGCGCTCGAGGTAGCACAGCATCCGTTGGGTGAGTCCGGCGCGTGCGGCGGTCTCGCACTGGGTGAGGGCGGCGGCGCCGCGGAGGCGGCGGAGCTCGGCCCCGATGGTGTCGCGGAGCTCGAGCTCGATCGTGGGCGTCAGGGGCGGGAAGACGTTGTTCATGCGGGGCCTTTCGTGGTGGCGGCGTGAAGGCTGTGGAGGGGGCCGTGATGGGTGTCGGCGCGAGCCCGTGAAGGTCGTGGCGGCTCACAGGGGTAGCGGGTCCTCGTGGAAGCGCGGGGCGTCGGGGTCGTCGTGCTCATAGGCGGGCGTGTAGCTGTTCCACGCGGAGAGGTCCGGGGCGGGCGTGGAGTGGCCGGGCTCGCGTCCGGTGGCGCTCGCGTGCCGCGGCGGGAGGGGGTCGTCCTCCCAGCGGCCCGCGTGGAGCCACGTCGACGGGTGCGCGACGTACTGTGCTTCGGCCCCGGACGGGAGGTTGGGGTCCTCGGCGTAGCGGCGTGCGCCGTCGACGATGTCGGTGGCCGGGGCCTCCCGGAGAGCGGCCCGCCATGCGGCGCGGGCGGCCTTCTTCCCGACCTTGCGGGGGTACACGTCCCAAAAGTCGTCGAAGGTGACGCCGTCGGCCTCGGAGGCCTTGGAGGGGTCGCGATGCTCGTGGTCGGGGTACTTGGCGCGGAGCGCGGCGGCCTGGCGGTTGCGTTCGTCGTCCTCGCGCCCGACGGCGTCAGCCGGAGGGGTCGAAGTCCTCGCGCGCGTACCGGGGTCGCGCTGGGAGGCGACCCGATTCTCCTCGCGTGGTTCCTGGGGTGTTCCTCCCAGTGGTTCCTGGGTACTCCTAGGGGGGACCATTTTGGTCCCCCTGTCAGGACCGTTTTGGTCCCCCAGGTGGGGGACTATTTCGGTCCCCCAGGTAGGACCACGGCGGTCCCCCAGGTGGGGGACCATTTCGGTCTCCCAGCCCTGCCCGGGGTCCTGGGCCTCGGCGGTCCATGTCACGTCTCGGCCGGACCCCGTCGGTCGGTACACGATCCCCGGGGCGAGGTTCAGCGCGTACTCGGCGCGCACGCCGGTGCGGGCATTCCCGCTCGAGGTGATTGCTCCCGCCCTGGCTAGGGCCGTGAGCGCCTTAACCGTGTTCCGCTTGGCGGACTCCGGGTTCCCCTGGACGTCCAGGCCTAGGGCGTGTCTGAGAATGGATCCAGGGGGCCAGCTGACACCCTGGAAGGCATGTCCCGCTTCCAGATGCTCTCC
>NZ_JASDCZ010000197.1:0-2059 GCF_030407635.1 Micrococcus sp. APC 4021 | reverse complement strand
GCCTCATACCTCCTGCGGGAACGCCCCGCCGGCCTCGTTGGCCCCGGCCCGAGTCAACAACGTCATGCCCTCCTACAACTAGGGCGAGTGCAGGGAGTTTCTTTGCGCGCGGGGTGCGGCCGCTGAGGAGGTTCATGCGGGGAGTGTCGCATGGGGCCGCCGCACACCCGTGAACCGCCCACCCTTTACCCACCCTAAACGTCGGGAAATGACGTGTTCCGATCAGGCCAACGGCGGAGAGGGGAGGCGTAGATTCCGCGGAATCATGCGGTAGACGGGACCCCGTGCGTACCATCCAGGACCAGGCCCCGAGAATCCGCCGGTCGCGGGTTCGATCCCCGCAGGGCCCACCCGAGAGCGGCCCCTGACTAGGCGCGATGCCCGGTCGGGGGCCCTCCCTAGGATGGAGCCATGAGCCCCACGCCCCCACCAGTCACCGAGACGATCAGTTCCGGCCACAGCGTGGTGTGGTCGCGCCCGCCGGCGGAGCGCGCGGGCACGGACCTGGTGCTCGTGTTCCACGGCTACGGCTCCAACGAGGTCCGCGCGGCGCGCCGCCACTTCCCGATGCTCCCGGAGCGGTGCACCGGCCTGGCGGTGCGCGGCGGCTTCGAGATCGACGAGACGGCGTCCGAAGGCCCGGGCGACCCCGGCGCGCACGGCTGGTTCCTGCTCGACCTGCTGCTGCAGTCCGACTTCGCCCAGGTGCTCGCCGCCGCCCACCGCGTGTTCGACGTGCTCTCCGCCGAGGAGGTCGTGGCGGCCGGCTTCCGCACGGTCTCGGTGCTCGGCTTCTCCCAGGGCATGGCCATGGCGACGACGGTCCTGCGTCTGCGCCCCGAGGCGTTCACCTGCGGTGTGGGCCTGAGCGGCTTCGCCGTCGACAACGAGCTGCTGGCCATGCTCGACTCCCCGGCCGAGGGACCGGGCCCGCGCCCGTTCTTCTGGGGCCGGGACGCCGAGGATCCCGTGATCCATCCGGACGCCGTCGCCCACACCCGCGCGTGGGCCGAGGAGCACACCCGCCTGACCGTGCGCACCTACCCCGGGATCTTGCACGGGACCGGCCCCGACGAGGTCCGTGACGTGCGCATCTTCCTCGAGCACTCCCTGCGCGCGGCGACGCCCGGGTCCTGACCGCGGGGGTCGCGCGCCGATACTGTGGCGCGCATGGCAAAGAACTCGACGATCGGCCGGTACGCGTCCGGGAAGGTGAAGGACTTCGGGCTGAAGTCGGCACTCGATGAGAACGGCGAGCCCACGGAGGGCTTCGAGAAGGCCCTCTCCACGGTGTTGGCGGTCCAGCGCCCCCTGGTCCTGAAGAACATCCAGCGCATGGCGGCGAAGCACCCGGGGGAGAGCCCGGAGCGTCTCGCCGAGCGGCTCGGGCAGCAGTACCTGACCACCGTCACGGGGGCCGGTGCCGCCGTGGGCGGCACCGCGATCGTCCCGGGCATCGGCACCGTGGCCGCGCTCGGCCTGTCCGGTGTCGCGGTCGCCGGCTTCATGGAGGCCACCGCCCTCTACGCGCAGTCCCTCGCCGAGCTGCACGGCATCACCACGCAGGACCCGCAGCGCGCCCAGGCCCTCGTCATGGGCCTCATGCTCGGCGACGACGCCAAGGAGCTGCTCCGCGAGGCCGCCGCCAAGGCCGGCCGTCCCTACGACCCGCAGTCCAGCCTCAACGCGCTCGCGGGCACCGCATCGGGCACCGGCATCAGCGCGTTCGTGGTGGATCGCCTCAAGAGGACGTTCATGCGCAAGATGCTCCTGCGGCAGGGTGCCGGCTTCGTGGGCCGCGCCGTGCCGTTCGGCGTGGGCGCCGTGATCGGCGGCGTGGGCAACCGCGCCATGGGCAAGGCCGTGATGGAGAACGCCGCGGAGCTCTTCGGCCCCCTGCCGATGGTGATCCCCGGCGAGATCCGCGAGGGCGCCGCACAGGGGCGCGCCGATGGCACCAAGGACGACGGCGGCGTCTTCGGTGCGATCCGTCGCGCCCTGCCCGGCGGCAAGGACGAGAAGGACGACAGGCAGAAGAAGGGCAAGCCCGCCGCCTGAC
>NZ_JASDCZ010000196.1:0-2103 GCF_030407635.1 Micrococcus sp. APC 4021 | reverse complement strand
GCCTCATACCTCCTGCGGAGACGCTCCTCCGGCCTCACTGGCCCCGGCCCGAGTCAACAACGTCATGCCCTCCTACAACTAGCGGCGCACCGGGGGTCCCCCGCCACCGCCGGACACGGACGGGGCGGTGGCGGGGAACGGCCGGTCAGCGCTGCAGGTCCAGGTCCTCCTCCCGGAACTCGGTGCCGTAGCCGTCCGGGGCGGCGCCCGTCTGGGCGCGCTCGACCTCGGCCTTGCGCAGCTCCACGCGGCGGATTTTGCCCGAGATGGTCTTCGGCAGCTCGAGGAACTCGATGCGGCGGATGCGCTTGTACGGGGGCAGCTGGGTGAGCGTGAACTGCAGGATCGCCCGGGCGGTCTCCGCGGTGGGCTCGTGGCCCGGGGCGAGGGTGACGAAGGCCTTCGGCACGGCCAGGCGCAGCTCGTCCGGGGTGGGGACGATCGCGCCCTCCATCACGGCCGGGTGCTTGACCAGCACCGACTCCAGCTCGAACGGGGACACCTTGTAGTCCGAGGACTTGAAGACGTCGTCCGCGCGGCCCACATAGGTCAGCACGCCGTTCTCGTCGCGGCGGGCGATGTCGCCGGTGTGGAAGACGCCGTCGCGGAACACCTCGTCCGTCTTCTCCTGGTTGCCGTAGTAGGACTTCAGCAGGCCCACCGGACGCGGGTCCAGGCGCAGGCAGATCTCGCCCTCCTCGGCCTCCTGGCCCGTGAGCGGGTCGAGCAGGGTGACGTCCATGCCGGGCAGCGGGCGGCCCATCGAGCCGATGACGACCTTCTGGCCGGGGGTGTTCGCGACCTGCAGGGTGGTCTCGGTCATGCCGAAGCCGTCGCGGATCGTGGTGCCCCACGCCTTGTGCACCTGGTCGATCACCTCGGCGTTGAGCGGCTCGCCCGCGGAGATGGTCTTGGTCGGCGGGGTCGTCAGCTGCGCCAGGTCCGCCTTGATGAGCATGCGCCACACGGTGGGCGGGGCGCAGAAGCTCGTGACGCCGTAGCGCGCCATGTTGGCCATCAGGGCCGCGGGGTCGAACTTGCGCGCGTTGTGCACGAAGATCGTGGCCTCCGCGATCCACGGGGCGAAGAAGTTGGACCACGCGTGCTTGGCCCAGCCCGGGGAGGCCACGTTGAGGTGCACGTCGCCCGGCTCCAGGCCGATCCAGTAGAGCGTCGTGAGGTGGCCGACCGGGTACGAGGTGTGGGTGTGCTCCACGAGCTTCGGCTTCGAGGTGGTGCCCGAGGTGAAGTAGAAGAGCAGCGTCTCGTCCGCGGGGGTCGGCTCGGCCGGGGCCAGCTCGGTGGCGGCGTCGGCGGCGTCGTCGTAGGAGAGCACGGTGTGGCCGGCGACCTCCGGGGCGCGGCGCGCCGGGCCCTCCGCGAAGACGCCCGGCACGTGCACCAGGTGCAGGCCCTCGCCGACGCCGGCGAACTTGGCCAGGTCCTCGGCGCCGGCCACGGCCCACGCGGCGCCGGCGCGCGTCACGCGGTCCTCGAGGTCCCCGGAGGTCATCTGCGTGGTGGTGGGCACCATGACCACCCGCAGCTTGATGCAGGCGAGCATGAACTCCCACAGCTCCACCTGGTTGTTCAGCATGAGGATGAGGCGGTCGCCGCGGCGCAGGCCCTGCGCGGAGAGCCAGTTCGCCACCCGGTTGGAGGCCGCGGAGAGCTCGGCGAAGGTGCGCTCGGTGCTGCGCCCGTCGTCCTCGGCGATGATCAGCGCCGGCACGTCCGCGCGGGCCGGGTCCTGGGCCAGGCGGTCGAACCAGTCGAAGCCGAAGTTGAAGTGCTCGAAGCGGGGCCACTCGAACTCGGCGCGGGCGCGCTCGTCGTCGGTCTGGCACTCGACCAGCAGGTCGCGGGCCACGCGGAACACCTCCGTCGGCGACGGGGCGGCGACGGCGGTGGGGTCCTGGACGGTCATGGGTCCCTCCTCGGGATGGCTGCTGAACGGATCCTTGGCCGGGGGCCTGTGATCTGGAACACTACTGGCAGACCTGGATAGTAGGAAGTCCTACAGTCGGATTCGCGGCGAAACCGCCCGCCGTCGTCGGACCGCCCCCGAAGGAGAGCCATGACCGCCATCGCCGACCGCCCCGT
>NZ_JASDCZ010000195.1:0-2115 GCF_030407635.1 Micrococcus sp. APC 4021 | reverse complement strand
GGCCGGGGCGCCCTTCAGGGGGACGTAGCCGGCCATTCGCTGCTTGGGCATGCTTCTCCTCGTCCGAGGGGCGCGGTCCGCAGCGGACCGCGCCCGCACCGGTTCAGCCGCGGCGGGTGCGCAGCTGCTCGATGACCTGCGGGACCACCTGGAAGATGTCCCCGACCACGCCGAAGTCGGCGTGCTCGAAGATCTCGGCGTCCTCGTTCTTGTCGATCGCCACGATGGTCTTGGCGGTCTTCATGCCGGCCAGGTGCTGGATGGCGCCGGAGATGCCGAGGGCGATGTACAGGTTCGGGGACACGATCACGCCGGTCTGGCCCACCTGGCGCTCGGCCGCGGTGTAGCCGGAGTCGACGGCGGCACGCGAGGCGCCCACGGCGGCGCCGAGCTCGTCGGCGAGCTGCTCGACGATCGCGAAGCCCTCCTCGGAGCCCACGCCGCGACCGCCGGCGACGACGGTCTTCGCGCCGCGCAGGGGCGGACGGGCGGAGTTCTGCGTGCGGGCGTTCACCTCGAGCACCCGGGCGCCGGCGGTCACCGGGCCGAGCTCGGCGGCGGCCAGCTCCACGACCTCGGGCGCCTCGACGGCCGGGGCCCGGTCCGCGACGGCGCCGGGGCGCACGGTGATGATCCGGGGGCCGCCCTCGCCGGTGGACTCGCTGAGGTAGTCGCCGCCGAACACGGAGTGGCGGGCGATGACCTCGTCGTCGGCCCAGCGCAGCCCCACGGCATCCGCGCAGACGGGGCCGCGGGCGCGGACGGACAGGCGGCCGGCCACCGCGCGGGACTCGGGGCTGCCGGAGAGCAGCACGGCCACGGGCGCGGTGCGGGCGGTCGCGGCGGCGAGGGCCTGCACGGCGGCGTCGCCCAGGGTGGTGGCGGCGTCGTCGGCCACGAGGACGTGGACGCGCGTGGCGCCGTACTCCCCCAGACGGGCGACGGCGGCGTCCCTGCCCTCCGCGCCGGTCACGAGGACGGCCTCGGGCACGCCCACGGTGGCGGCGGCGCCGAGGAGCTCGGCCACGATCGGGCGGAGCGCTCCGTCCGCGCCGATCTCGGCGTGCACCAGCACGGTCTGGCCGCTGTTCGCGGCGTCGGTCTGCGTCGTCATCTCGGTCTCCTCCACGTTCGCGCTCACACGAGCCCCCGACCCGCGAGGAACTCCACCAGCCGCTCGGCGGCGGTGCCGTCGTCGGTAACCTTCTCGCCCGCGGCACGCTCGGGACGCGTGTCCGCCGAGACCATCACGGAGCGGTAGGCGGCCTCGGCCGGGCCCGCGGCGATGCCGAGGTCGGCCAGGGACAGCACGGTGAGCGGCTTCTTCTTGGCCGCCATGATGTTCTTGAAGTTCGGGAACCGCGGCTCCGCGGTCTTCTCCGTCAGGCCCGCCACGGCGGGCAGGGCGACGGCGGCGCGCACGTCCGCGTCCGAGGTCGCCACGGTGCCGGTCAGCTCGCCGTCGGCCAGCTCGGGGGCCTCGGCGTGCGGCAGGTAGGGCCGCTCCAGGAGCTCGGCGACCATGGCGGGCACCACGCCGGTGCCGCCGTCCGTGGACAGCGTGCCGGCGAGCACGAGGTCGGCGCCCTCCTTCTCGACGGCCGCGGCGATCACGCGAGCTGTCTGCACGGCGTCCGAGCCGACGAGTGCGTCGTCGGTGATCTGCACGGCGGAGTCCGCGCCCATGGCCAGCATCTTGCGCAGGGTCTTCGAGGAGTCCTCGGGGCCCACCGTCAGGGCCACGACCTCGATGTCCGCGCCGGCGTCCCGCCAGCCCAGGGCGACCTCCATGACGCGCTCGCTGATCTCGTCCGGCACGGGCTCGGCCGCGCCGTCGCGCACCACCCAGCCGGTCTCCAGGCTCAGCTCACGCTCCTGCCACGTGTCCGGCACCTGCTTGGCCAGCACCAGGATCTTCACGGCCTCTCCTCCTTGGGTCGCGGTCTCGCCCCGGGGCCTCCGCCCCGAGCACGGTGACTTACGCTACAGACTACGGGTCCGCGCGCGTCCGGGCCGCATGACCCGCGCGCGGGAGCGGCCGGGGCCGCCGTCGTCGGCCCGTGCGTCCGGACCATGATCGCCCGAACCGAGGAGGCACCGTGAGCCCCGCCGCCC
>NZ_JASDCZ010000194.1:0-2178 GCF_030407635.1 Micrococcus sp. APC 4021 | reverse complement strand
CCGCCGTGCCCTCCGCGATCTCGAACGCCACCACGGTGACGTTGTCCGGGGCGCCGCCCTTGAGGGTGAGGTCCACGAGGGTGTCGACGGCCTGGTTGAGAGCCTCCGAGTCCCGCAGCACCTCGTGGATCTTCTCGGGGGGGACCACGTCCGTGAGGCCGTCCGAGCAGAACAGCCACCGTTCTCCGGGGGCGACGGGCACCTCGAACACGTCCAGCTCGGGGGAGGCGTCCACGTCGCCGAGCACGCGCATGAGCACGTTCTTGTTCGGGTGGAACGGGGCCTCCCCGGCCTCGAGGCGCCCCTCGTCGACGAGCTTCTGCACGAACGTGTGGTCCGTGGTGACCTGGGAGAACTCGCCGTCCGCGAGCCGGTAGGCACGGGAGTCGCCGATGTGCGCGATGTGCAGCGTGGTCCCCGCGAGCAGGCCGGCGGTGCACGTGGTGCCCATGCCGGCGAGCTTGGGGTTGGCGTGCACCAGCTCGTTGAGGATCAGGTTGGCGTTCTGGATCTCGTCCGGCAGCACCGTGGCCGGGTCCTCGTAGCCCACCGCATCCAGCGGGGCCAGATCCAGCACCGTGGACGCGCTTGCCACGTCGCCGCCCACGTGCCCGCCCATGCCGTCCGCGAGCACGGCCAGATGACGGCCCACGTAGGCGGAGTCGTCGTTCTTGGCACGGACGCGGCCGACGTCGGAGCGGGCGGCGTAGCGGAGGACGAGGGTCATGGGTCAGGCCTCGAGCTCCATGACGGTCTTGCCGATGCGGATGGCCGTGCCGGGGCCCACGGGCAGCGCGCGGGTGACGGGGGCGCCGTTCACGTAGGTGCCGTTCGTGGAGCCGAGGTCCTCGAGGAACCAGCGGGTGCCCTGCGGGAACAGCCGGGCGTGGCGGCCGGAGGCGTAGTCGTCCACGAGCACCAGGTCGGCGTCCTGGGCGCGGCCCATCAGCAGGGGACGGCCCTCCAGGGCGATGGTCTGCCCGGCCTTCGGGCCCTCGACCACCCGCAGGGTCCGGGACAGCCGCGGGGCCGGCGTCGTCGGCGCGGACGCGGCGGGGGCCGGCGTCGACGCGGGCGCGGGTCGGTCGACCGCGGACGAGCCCGCCCCGGCGACCCCGGCCGCGGGCGCCGCGGTGACCAGGCCGGCGTCGCGCTGGGCCTGCTGGAGGCGCGTCTTGTTGCGCCGGCCGACCACGAGGTCGCGGCCCTGCGCCATGACGATGGAGATGATCAGCACCCACAGGGCCAGCAGCAGGCCCATGCGGAGCACGGCGACGGCGAGCTCGCTCATGCGCGGCCCCCCGTCCCGCCGAAGAACAGCAGCTCGGTCTGGCCGACGGTCACCACGTCCCCGTCGCGCAGGGTGACGGAGCCGTCCACGCGGCGGCCGTTGACGAGCACGCCGTTGCGGCTGCCCAGGTCCAGGAGCGTGACCGTGGAGCCGACGGTGAGCAGGCGCAGGTGCTCGCGGGACACCGAGGAGTCCGGGATCACGAGGTCGGCACGCTCGGCCGAGCGGCCGAGGATGAGGTCGTCCCCGTCCAGGGGGAGCATGCGGCCGTCCAGCTCGAGGGCCGGGCCGGCGGGCTCGCGGGGCGCGGCCGCCGGCAGGTCCTCGACCAGTCGGTCCGGCGTCGCGGCGGAGGCTCCCGGGCCGTGGGCGGTGGCGGGCGAGGCGCCGTCGTCGTGGGGGGCCGGGGCGGTGAGCGAGCCGTCGTCCAGGCGGGTGACCACGCGCAGGTCCCCGGCGCGCACGTCCGCGTCCGGGTGGAAGGCGACCCGGACCGTGCCGGGCAGTGCATAGCCCTGGGAGTCGGCGTGGCGGATGACCTCATCGCACAGCTCGCTGGCGAGGGTGGACCCCCACGAGCGGGCGCGCTCGAAGTCGGCGGGGGAGAAGTGGACCACGTAGCTGTTGGGCGCGACCGTGTGGCCCTCCGACAGGGCGAGAGACTCGTCGTCCATCGCCTGCCGCAGGGCCGAGGCGATCTCCACCGGCTTGACCGCCCGCGGACCGCCGGCCGAGAAGGCCGAGCGCACGACCCGCTCGAGGCCGCGTTCGAGGTTGTCCAGAAGTCCCACGACGGGGCTCCTTTCCACAGTTGTCCGTCCCGATACTACGGGCCGGGCTGGGAGACCGCCGAGAACAGCGGCATTCTGCGGGGTGGAGCGCGGGTG
>NZ_JASDCZ010000193.1:0-2227 GCF_030407635.1 Micrococcus sp. APC 4021 | reverse complement strand
AGGCCGGGGAGGGGGCGGTGGTGGCCGGGGGCACGGCGGACTCCTCACTGTGGCGGACGACACGATGATGCATCCCACCCAAGCACCGTGCTTTCATTCCGTCCAATGACTCTTGTGGGGGTCACTGATGTGCCGGAGTCATCGGTGCGAGGCGACCCGGGGAGGCCGGGAGAGGTGGGCACGGGGAGGACCCGGGGCCGCGCGCAGACGCTGTCAACTTCGCCGTCCCCAGATCCGGGCACCTTGTCCACAGGAGTTGTCCACAGATGTGGAGAGTGTGGATGACGGTGTGGATAGGCGTGTACCAGACCGTGTAATAAGGGTGCAAACGAGGCTGCTGTCAAGTTGGATCGATGGGGCCGAAAGGGGGGTGGAGAAACTTCCTCCACAGCCCTGGGGATCGCATCGTCCCAGGTCAGAGCGGGATTATGGGAGCGGTCGAGCGGTTGTCCCCAGCGTGGTCCTCAGGCGATCCACGCGACACGCCGCCGAATCCACACGTTGTCCACAAGGCCTGTGGGAAACGCGGTTGCCCAGCCTCCACGGCGCGCGTAGTGTCGCGTGGTATCCCCAACGCGAGGGCGGGTATTGGCCGCAGGTGACCACTGACAGGCGCGCATCCGCTCGGACCGTCGCCCCGGGGACCGTCGCACCGTCCGCCTGCAGGAGGGTGCGGCGGCACGGGCGGTGACAACAGAGGAATCAGAGCCGGGAAGACCGGCGAGGGCCGCCGTCGTGCGGGCTGTGGGAAGGGAGTCTCCGGACGTTGACTGAGAACTACGGAGACTCGGGCTCCTACGACGGCGGCCGTTCCTCTGAACGCTTCCTGCCGCCCCAGGACCTTGAGGCGGAGCGCTCGGTGCTGGGCGGCATGATGCTCTCCAAGGACGCGATCGCGGACGTGGTGGAGCTGCTGCGCGGCCACGACTTCTACCGGCCCAGCCACGAGATGATCTACGAGGCGATCATCGACCTCTACGGCCGTGGTGAGCCCGCAGATGCCGTCACCGTGGCGGACCTGCTGAACAAGCGCCAGGAGCTCAGCCGCGTGGGCGGCCCCGCCGTGCTGCACGAGCTGATCCAGTCCGTGCCCACCGCCGCCAACGCGAGCTTCTACGCGGAGATCGTGGCGGAGAAGGCCGTCCTGCGGCGCCTCGTCACCGCCGGCACCAAGATCACCCAGCTGGGGTATCAGGGCGACGGCGAGGTCGAGGAGATCGTCAACGAGGCGCAGTCCGAGATCTACAAGGTGGCGGAGAACCGCCAGTCCGAGGACTACGTGCGCCTCGCGGAGATCATGGAGCACGCCGTCGACGAGATCGAGGCGGCCGGCAACCAGGGGGAGGGCCTGACGGGCGTCCCCACCGACTTCTACGACTTCGACGAGCTGACGCAGGGCCTGCACGGCGGCCAGATGATCGTGATCGCGGCGCGCCCCGCCGTCGGCAAGTCCACGCTCGCGCTCGACTTCGCGCGGGCCGCGGCCATCCACCACAACATGGCGACGGTGTTCTTCTCATTAGAGATGGGGAAGAACGAGATCGCGATGAGGCTTCTGAGTGCCGAGGCGACGATCGCCCTGCAGGACCTGCGCAAGGGCACCATCCGGGACGACCAGTGGTCCAAGATCGCCGCGACCGTGGGGCGGCTGAACGAGGCGCCGTTCTTCATCGACGACTCCCCGAACATGACCATGATGGAGATCCGCGCCAAGTGCCGGCGGCTCAAGCAGAAGAACAACCTCAAGATGGTGGTGCTGGACTACCTGCAGCTCATGAGCTCGGGCAAGAAGGTGGAGTCCCGTCAGCAGGAGGTGGCCGAGTTCTCCCGTGCCCTCAAGCTGCTGGCCAAGGAGCTCGACGTGCCGGTGATCGCGCTGAGCCAGTTGAACCGTGGCAGTGAGCAGAGAACGGACAAGCGGCCGCAGGTGTCCGACCTGCGCGAGTCCGGCTCGATCGAGCAGGACGCGGACATGGTGATCCTGCTGCACCGCGAGGACGTGTACGACAAGGAGTCCCCGCGCGCCGGTGAGGCGGACCTGATCGTGGCCAAGCACCGCAACGGGCCCACGAAGACCATTGTGGTGGGGTTCCAGGGGCACTACAGTCGCTTCAGCAACCTCGCACAGGATGGCGGGGGTTCTGGGGGGTTCTAGGTGTAGGAGGGCATGACGTTGTTGACTCGGGCCGGGGCCAGTGAGGCCGGAGGAGCGTCTCCGCAGGAGGTA
>NZ_JASDCZ010000192.1:0-2264 GCF_030407635.1 Micrococcus sp. APC 4021 | reverse complement strand
CGCCCAGTCTAGGCCGGGGCCGTGCGGCGGGCCGGGGTGTCCTCCGCGGGCGAGCGGGGGCACGATGGGGGCGTGGACACCGCACAGCAGACCACCGCACAGGACACCGCCCCGGACCCCGCGTCGACGACGCCCCGCACGGTCACCGTCACCGGCGCCGCCGGCAACATCGGCTACGCGCTGCTCTTCCGCATCGCCGCCGGCGGGATGCTCGGCCCGGACACCCCGGTCCGGCTGCGCCTGCTCGAGATCCCGGCCGCCCTGGGCGCCGCGGAGGGCACCGCCATGGAGCTCGCCGACGCGGCCTTCCCGCTGCTGGCCGACGTGGAGGTCACGGACGACCCGGCCCGCGCCTTCGACGGGGTCCAGCACGCGCTGCTCGTCGGCGCACGGCCGCGCACGAAGGGCATGGAGCGCGGCGACCTGCTCGAGGCGAACGGCGGGATCTTCGGGCCGCAGGGCCGGGCGATCAACGACCACGCGGCGCAGGACGTGCGGGTCGTCGTCGTCGGGAACCCGGCCAACACCAACGCGCTGATCGCCGCCGCCCACGCCCCGGACGTGCCGGCCGAGCGCTTCACGGCGCTGACCCGGCTGGACCACAACCGGGCCGTGGCGCAGCTGGCGGCGCGGGCCGGCGTCGCGGTGACGGACGTGGCCGGCGTGACGATCTGGGGCAACCACTCCGCCACCCAGTTCCCGGACCTCACCCACGCCCGCGTGCGGGTGGACGGGACGTGGCGGCCGGCGCTCGAGGTGGTGGACCCGGTGTGGGCGGGCGAGGAGTTCGTGCCGCGCGTGGCGAGGCGGGGCGCGGAGATCATCGAGGTGCGCGGGGCGAGCTCGGCGGCGTCGGCGGCGTCCGCGGCGATCGATCACCTGCGCGACTGGACCCTCGGCACCGGTGTGGACGCGGACGGTGCGCCGCGCCGGACGTCGGCCGCGGTGGTCTCGGACGGCTCCTACGGGGTGCCGGAGGGGCTGATCAGCTCGTTCCCCGTGACGTCCGACGGCGGCACCGCGTGGCGGATCGTGCCGGGGCTGGAGCCGGACGAGTCCGTGCTGCCGGGTGAGGGCGGGCGGCTGGCCGCGACCGTCGCCGAGCTGGAGGCCGAGCGCGACGCCGTGCGAGGGCTGGGCCTGCTCTGAGGCGGCCGGGATCTTCTGCGTCTCTGACCCTTCTGGGGGCGTCCCCGCCCGCCGGAAGGGTCAGATGCGCAACAGATTCGTGCGGGGACGGGCGGGCGTGGGATCAGTCCGCCAGCTCGGCCCGCGTGGGCGGGTCCGCCCCCGGGCGGGAGGCCGTGATCGCCGACGCGCGGGAGGCGTAGATCAGCACCGACTCGACGTCGGCCGGGTCCATCGCGTGCAGGCGGTCGCGGTTCGCGGCGCCGAGCAGGGAGCGGTCGTCGAGGGCGGCGAGCAGGGCGGCGGTGAACGAGTCGCCGGCGCCCACGGTGTCCGCGACGTCCACGGGCACGATCGGGCGCTCCACCACGCCGTGCGCGGTGACGGCCACGATGTCCTCGGCGCCGCGGGTCATCACCACGAACGCCGGGCCCATCTGCTGCCACGCCTGCAGCGACTCGCGCAGCGGGCGGTCCGGGTACAGCCACGCGATGTCCTCGTCCGAGGCGTGCACCACGTCCGCCAGCCGCACGGACTCCTCCGCGCGGGCGCGGGCGAACGCCCGGTCCGGCACGATCGTGGGCCGCACGTTGGGGTCGTAGCTGATGGTCGTGACCGCGGAGATCCGCTCGAGCAGGGCCATCACCTCGGCGTCGCCGGGGGCGAGCATGGTGGCGATGGAGCCGGCATGCATGTGGTGCAGCGGGCCGCCGGCGGCGTCGTCGAAGTCCCGGGCGAGCGCGGCGGCGGGCGGCAGCGTCCAGTCCAGCTCGAACTCATAGCTGGCGGCGCCCGTGGGGTCCAGGCGGGCGGTGGCCACGGAGGTGGCGGCGGCATCCGGCTCGAGCAGGCAGCGCACGCCGTTCTCCCGCAGATGCGAGGCGATCATGTCCCCGTGCGCATCGCGGCCGAGGCGGCCGGCGAACAGGACGGGCCGCTCCAGCCGACTCAGGCCCACGGCCACGTTCAGGGGGCTGCCCCCGACGTGCACGCGGGGGGTCGCGGTGTCCGAGACCACGACGTCGACGAGCGCCTCTCCGATCACACCACAGTACTGAGCCACGCGCCCCACGGTACCCTAATCACCGGCGCGGAACCGGGGCTGTGCTCAGGCTTCCAGGCCCCCGAGAAACGCC
>NZ_JASDCZ010000191.1:0-2298 GCF_030407635.1 Micrococcus sp. APC 4021 | reverse complement strand
CTCCTCACGGGTGGGTGGGATCGGTCTGGGAGGCGGGGGCGGCGTCCACGGCCGGCATGGCGCCCGTGGCGGGCGAGCGGTCGGCGTCGCCCCACTCATCCGGCACCTCGGACTCGAGGCGCTCGGCGAGATGGGAGTCCTCGCCGGTCATGGCGAGGAAGGTCAGGTGGGCCTCGTAGTCGTCCAGGACGTCGGCACACAGCTGCTCACGGCTGTAGCCCAGCACGTCCCGGCCGCGCGAGCCCTTGGCGGAGAACACCTCGAGCTGGAAGTGGGTGTCCTGGGCGACGCTGAGGCTGCCCGCGAAGCCCGGCACGGGGTAGGCCACGGGGTAGACCTGGTACTTGAAGTCCTCCTGGCCCTCGAAGGTGACGGTGAGGTCCACCCAGGGCACCCCGGACTCGGGGTGGACGCCGTGGGTGACGGCGGCGTCGGCGTCGTGGCCGCGCAGCTCGGCGGCCACCTCCTCCAGGGCGGGGCCGACCTCGCGCTCGATGTAGGCGGCGGCCTGGCGGGCCGTGGCGAAGTTCATCCGCCGGGCCAGGCGTTGGCGCCAGGTGGCGCGGCTGCCGGAGTCGCGGGCCTGGCCGGCGAGGACGGCGGGCAGGGCGGCGGTGCGCGAGTCCATGGCCAGGGACTCGGAGTGCAGCACCCGCCACAGGCTGATCATCACCAGGTACAGCAGCACCGAGAGCGGCAAGCCCACGATCACGGTGGCCTTCTGCAGGGTGTAGACGCCGTCGATGAACAGCATGGACAGCGTCAGCAGGCCGGTGATCACCGCCCACGTGATGCGCAGCCACGGGGCGCCGTCGGAGTCCTCGACCGAGCCCTTGGAGGTCATGTTCGCCATGATGAGCGAGCCGGAATCGGCGCTGGTCACGTAGAAGAACAGGCCGGTGAGCACGGCCAGGCCGATCAGGAACGTGGAGCCGGGGTACTTCTCCAGGAGGCTGAAGAAGCCGGCCTCGGGGGTGTTCACGGCCTCCTCCAGCAGGGCCTGGTCCCCGCCGCGGAAGAAGCCGATGGCCGCGTTGCCCATGATGGACACCCACAGCATGATGAACGCGAAGGGGATCAGCAGCACGCCCAGCACGAACTCCCGCAGGGTGCGCCCCCGGGAGATGCGGGCCAGGAAGAGGGACACGAAGGGCGACCAGGCGATCCACCAGGCCCAGAAGAACAGGGTCCAGTCGGACATCCACTGCTCCGCCGGGTAGGCCGCCGTGCCGTCGGTGTAGGCGAAGGTGCGCATCATCATCGAGGGGAACGAGGCGAAGAAGTCGCCGATGTTCTGCACCAGGGCGTTGAGCAGGTCCGTGGTGCGGCCGGTGACCAGCACCCACAGCAGGATGACGACGGCCAGGTACACGTTGAGCTCGGAGAGCCGGCGGATGCCCTTGTCCACGCCGGAGACGGTGGAGATGATCGTGATCCCGACCGCCAGGGCCATGAGGGCGATCTGCACGCCGGTGGTCACGGGTACGTCCAGGATCAGGGCGAGTCCGGCGTTCAGGAAGACGACGCCGATGCCCAGGGAGACGGCGATGCCGAAGATCGTGCCGACGGTGGCGCCGATCTCCGCGGCGTGGCCGATGGCGCCGTGCACGCGGCGGCCGAAGATGGGGGCGATGGCCGATCGGATGCTCAGCGGCATGTGGTACCGGTAGGCGAACAGTCCGAAGGCCATGCCCATCAGGGCGTACATGGCCCACCCGGGGATGCCGTAGTGGAAGATGGTCCACAGTGGGGCCATGCGGGCGGCCTCGTCGGACATCGGCTCGAGGTCGGGTGGGGTGAGCAGGTTGGTGGCCGGGCCGGAGGTGGCGAAGAACATCAGGTCCACCCCGATGCCCGCGGCGAAGAGCATGGCCGACCACGTGAACATGCTGAACTGCGGGACGGCGTGGTCCGGCCCGAGCCGCACGTGGCCCAGGCGGCTGAGCGCCACGACGATCACGAAGACGACGACGATGCCCGCCGTGAGCACGTAGTACCAGCCGAAGCTCTCGGCGATCCAGCTCACCGTGGCCGAGATGACGGAGTCTGCCTGGGCGGGCAGAAGCATCGCCCAGAGGGCGAAGCCGACGACGATGCCCGCGGTGCCGGCGAACACCGGCCAGTTCACCGGGGAGTGGGAGGCTCCTCCGGCGTCGGGGGGACCCGGTGGCCCTGCGGTCTCGGCTGTCGTCCTCTGGTCGGCAGACACAGGTGTGCTTCCTCTCGTCGGGGTCTGGGCGGCCCGTCCACCCTACAGATCGGTCATCTGGGCGGGGATGCGTGCTGGGCGGTGAGGGT
>NZ_JASDCZ010000190.1:0-2529 GCF_030407635.1 Micrococcus sp. APC 4021 | reverse complement strand
GGCGCCGCCGCGGACTGGAGGAGGTCGACGAGTTCGTGGCCGAGCACGTGGACCAGACCTGCGACCACCTCCTGGAGACCTCGCAGTCCGTCCGCGCGGCCGTCGAGTCGGGGCGCACCGCCGTCGTCGGGCTCACCTACTCGCTGTCCGAGGGCACCGCGCGACCGGGCCGCGTGCACGGCGACCTGGCGGTCTGACGACGTCGGGCGTCCGGTGCGGCACCGGGCGCCCACGCCGTCCTAGGATGTGACCATGACCGCAGAGAACACCGATCAGCAGTTCCGCATCGAGCACGACACCATGGGCGAGGTGAAGGTGCCGGTGAACGCGCTCTACCGTGCGCAGACCCAGCGCGCCGTGGAGAACTTCCCGATCTCCGGCAAGGGCCTCGAGCCCGCCCACATCCACGCCCTCGCGCAGGTCAAGAAGGCCGCGGCCAAGGCGAACGCCGAGCTGGGCATCATCTCGCAGGAGCGCGCGGACGCCATCGTCGCCGCCGCGGACCAGGTCATCGCCGGCGACCACGACGACCAGTTCCCGATCGACGTGTTCCAGACCGGCTCCGGCACCTCCTCCAACATGAACACCAACGAGGTGCTCGCCACCCTCGCCACCCGCGCACTGAAGGAGGCCGGCTCCGAGGACGAGGTGCACCCCAACGACCACGTCAACGCCTCCCAGTCCTCGAACGACGTGTTCCCGACCTCCGTGCACGTGGCCGTCACCGCCGCCCTCGTGAACGACCTCGTCCCGGCGCTGGACCACCTGGCCGTCTCCCTCGAGAAGAAGGCGGAGGCCTTCGCCGGCGTCGTGAAGTCCGGCCGCACCCACCTCATGGACGCCACTCCGGTGACCCTGGGCCAGGAGTTCGGCGGCTACGCCGCGCAGGTCCGCTACGGCATCGAGCGCATCCAGTCCGCGCTGCCGCGCGTGGCCGAGGTCCCGCTCGGCGGCACCGCCGTGGGCACCGGCATCAACACCCCGAAGGGCTTCTCCGCCCGCGTGATCGAGCTGCTCGCCGAGGAGACCGGTCTGCCGCTGACCGAGGCCCGCAACCACTTCGAGGCCCAGGCCAACCGTGACGGCCTCGTGGAGGCCTCCGGCCAGCTGCGGAACATCGCGTTCTCGCTCATGAAGATCAACAACGACCTGCGCTGGATGGGCTCCGGCCCGAACACCGGCCTCGGCGAGATCGCCATCCCGGACCTGCAGCCGGGCTCCTCGATCATGCCGGGCAAGGTCAACCCCGTGATCTGCGAGGCCGCGATCATGGTGTGCGCCCAGGTGATCGGCAACGACACCACCGTCGCCCTGTCCTCCACCAACGGCGCGTTCGAGCTCAACGTGGGCATCCCCGTGATGGCCGCCAACCTGCTCGAGTCCATCCGCCTGCTGGCCAACACGACGCGCGTCATGGCGGACAAGATGATCGACGGCATCGAGGCCAACGAGGAGCGCTGCGCCTTCCTCGCCGGCGCCTCGCCGTCCATCGTGACCCCGCTGAACAAGGTGATCGGCTACGAGGCCGCCGCCAAGATCGCCAAGCACGCCGTCGCGAACAAGATGACCGTGCGCGAGGCCGTCGTGGACCTCGGCTACGTCGAGCGCGGCGAGATCACCGAGGAGCAGCTGGACAAGGCCCTGGACACCATGTCCATGACCCACCCGGAGTGATCCGGCGGATTCGGTGAGCGGCGCGACGCCGCCTCCCGGGCCACGACGCCGAGCGGCCGTCCTCCCGTGCGGAGGGCGGCCGCTCGACGTTCACGCCAGCACCAGCACTCCGGCGGCCGCCGCCACCATCGCCGGCCCGAACGGCAGCGCCGTTCGCCCCGTCGCCCGGCCCGCGAGGACCAGCAGCCCCGCCACGACGCCGCCGAGCAGGATCGCGCCCACCCCGGCGGCGAGCACCGCCGTCGGACCGAGCACCCCCGTGTACACGCCCAGCCCGCCGGCCAGCTTCACGTCGCCCATCCCGAGGCCGCCGCGGCTGAGCACGTGCAGCGCGAGCATCGCCACGGTGTAACCGAGACCGCCCAGCAGGCTGCAGAGGGTCAGGTCACCCCGGCCCGCCAGCAGCGCTCCCCCGGTCATCATCGTCAACCCGCCCAGCGCCAGCCGCAGCGTCCATCGGTTCGGCAGCCGATGTTCGCGCAGGTCCGTGCGCACGAGCACGCCCGTGCACACCGCGAACCACACCAGTCCCAGGGACCACAGCACCGCCGTCGCCGGCGCGCCGTGCGTCCACGCCCATCCCACCCCGCTCATGCGCCCAGCCTAGGTCGGGCGGCGCACCCGCCGGGCCGTCGTCCACAGGCGATCAGGCCACCTCGCGTTCACGGTCCGGCCACCCCGTGTTCTGCCCACAGCGCAACCGGAGCCGCCCATTGCGACGAGCCCTCGCGTGGGTCTACTGTGAAGTCACGAGCTTCCGGCCGTCTGATGGACGTACGGGGCTCACACAGACCCCATGGCCTCAATCCCGTTTCAAAGGGGCCATGGTGGCGGGCTTCCTCGGTCCCCCATCCC
>NZ_JASDCZ010000019.1:0-27416 GCF_030407635.1 Micrococcus sp. APC 4021 | reverse complement strand
AACGGCAACAACTACCGGGCCGTGGACTTCACCCGGAAGGTGGTCTCGCTCGGGGGCCGGCACCACCGGATCCGCCCCTACACCCCGCGCCATAACGGGAAGGTGGAGAGGTACAACCGGCTGATGGTGGACGAGGTCCTCTACGCCCGCCCGTACACCTCAGAGCAAGCTCGGCGTGAGGCCCTGGCGGTGTGGGTGAACCACTACAACTACCATCGGCCTCATACCTCCTGCGGAGACGCTCCTCCGGCCTCACTGGCCCCGGCCCGAGTCAACAACGTCATGCCCTCCTACACCTAGACCGACCTGTGACTCGGCCTGCCGCCGGAGGACTCGATGGCGCGTCCACCCGTCAACGAGTCCCCAAGCCGTCGCCACGCGATCGACCGCGCCAGGCCAGTCTCGGGCCTTCAGCCCGGCGGCCATAGCGGCCGCAGCCGCGCCCGCGCGGGCCAGTTCTGTGGTCGGTGCGGAGCTCAGTTCGGGCACCGCATGCCAGGCGTCCCGCGCCGAAGCGGCCTCCGCAAGTGAACGTCCCGCCCGGGCCCGCGTACGGACGCGGTCACGCCATGCGGAGGGTCGGGAGTAGATGATGCTCATGGCTCCGCAGTCCGTGATCGGCACGCTGGCGCGGTCGAGGCGGAAGGCCAGGTCGTTGTCCTCGCCACCGCGGACGAGGGCCGCATCGAACCCCCCGACAGCCAGCAGGACGTCCCGTCGGGCGGCGAAGTTCCCGCCCATGAGGGCCGGCCCCATCGACCCCCGCCCTGCAGGACGTGGGGGGACCGGCATGGTCTCTGCCACCAGCATCTCGAGTTTTTCCGCGAGTGACTTGCCGGTGAGCTGTGTGTCCTCCTTGACCACCACGCCACCGGTCACGACGGGGAAGTCGTCGAGGAACTCGTAAGCGAGCCGGCACCAGTCAGGGTGGACGAGGTCGTCGTCGTCGCAGAACGCCAACTTGTCGGCCGAGGCCTCGTTGATGCCCCGATTCCGGGCAAAGGAGGCGCCGGGGTGGGTGTCGGCGTCGATGATGCGGATGAACACGCCCTCCGGCAGGGGAGCGAGGGACGCGACATAGGGGTGAAGCCAGGGGTTCCCCCCGTTGTCGCATAGCAGGATCTCCCGGGGTGGCGCGTCCGTCTGACTCAGCAACGCTGCAAGCTGGTCCTTGAGGGGCAGTCCGCTACGGTAGCAGGGGATAATGACTGAGATCTTAGGATCCGTCAATGTCTACTCGCTTCAATAGAACGGCATGTTGGGTCAGGTCCACTCGACATGACTATTGGGAGCTCACCGCACCATTACTGTAGCCGCGCGGCATCAACCGGTCGCAGGGAAGGATCATCTGCCATCCCTCCGGCGCATGGTCTATGACCACGGTCTCACGGCTGGGATTCTGTGACTCACATCGTTGGCGCAGGTTTGCGACCTGCTGCGACCAGGACGGCGCGCCATGGCGAGTGTTGACTGTGGCCGGGGAAATAAGCGATGACAATATGAGCGCTATCGCGGTGAAGGTGGGGACAAGTTTCTTGGCTGACGCAGAATGACTTGCGGCGACATCTAATGCTATGACAATAGCTACCCATAGGAGAAGCGATGCCCCTGTTCCCCACCTTATGAAGGTGAAAGGCGGACGAATGTAGTCGAGTCCTGGATGGTTATTGAGGAGAAAGCTGAGCGCCCATGTCGTGATCGATGTGAAAGTGGCGGAAATAATCACCCACTTGCGAGTATTGTCCTTGATCGCAGACGCCGCCAAGAGCGCGGCAATAGTGATAGCGAGCGTGACGGGGACCAGCCAGCCGGAAATTTCGATCAGAAAGTTTGCGCGCGGCTGATTTCCGACCGGTGTCCCGAGGACGACATTCACAAGTAGCCCTCGAATCATGGAAAGGGGGTCTGCTAAGCCGCGACTTGTGCGGGTGGTGTCAGATGACAGGAAAGCAACGAGCTGCGCAACTATTCCTACAGACCATCCTGTGAACACGATTCTTTCGTATCGGGTCCCCTTCCAGGCTCGCCCCGCGATAATCGGAGCGAGGATCGCTAGCTGAATCTCGGTCATTGCGGCCATCGCCAGGATCAGAGACCAGACCACCGACGCCGAATATGTTCGAGGTGAGTGCCATGAGATCCAGAACCCGAGATACAGAAAATACCAATGCAGGTTCGCGAGGTTGCCAAGCGCTTCGACTCCGGCAAAAGGGAGGAGGATGGGAATGATCATTACCAGTAGACGGAGAATCCGGCTGGTGATAAGACTCTTGGATATTAGAAAGCTGAGTCCGCCGATTAATCCGACCACGGATCCGAAGGCCACTGTCGTGGCGGTTGGCCACGTATCAACTGGAAGGAGGGATATAATTCCGCTGATTAAACGCGGCCAAAAATGCAGATATCCATCATAGGGGTCAATGGGAAGGTGAAGGGACGGGTTGGACACCCATGCCTGCAAGAATACCTTTCCGTCCTCCGCGTAAAGAGTGTCCCATGTAGATGTGGGGAGTCTGACCAGGCTGCATACAATGCCGAGTGTTGCGCCGACGGCCAGTGCTGTCGGCACCTCGACGGTCGAGCGGTCGATGCTGGGCCGGGGGTCGAGGTTCTGATGCATAGGGCCTTAGTGCTGAATGAGTCGGTTGCCGCAGTGCTGACCCGAGGAGGGCCATGGGGTCGGTGATTCGAGCGTTCGGTGCGACCTGGGCATAGCCTATGTCACCATATTGTTGTGCACTCGCAGATACCCTGACCTCATGCACCTCCTCGTCACCGGCGGCGCCGGGTTCATCGGCTCGAACTTCGTCCACCACGTCGTCCGCGAGACCGGGCACGACGTCGTCGTCCTGGACAAGCTGACCTACGCCGGCAACCGGGAGAACCTCGCCGGCCTGCCGGAGGACCGCGTCACTCTCGAGGTCGGGGACATCTGCGACGCGGCCCTGGTGGACCGCTTGGTCGCCGAGTCGGACGCCGTCGTGCACTACGCGGCGGAGTCCCACAACGACAATTCGCTGAACGATCCCTCGCCGTTCATCCAGACGAACATCATCGGCACCTTCGTCCTCCTGGAGGCGGTCCGCAAGCACGGCAGACGGTTCCACCACGTCTCCACGGACGAGGTCTACGGCGACCTCGAGCTGGACGATCCGGCGAAGTTCACCGAGACCACCCCGTACAACCCCTCCAGCCCGTACTCGGCCTCGAAGGCCGGCTCGGACCACCTGGTGCGGGCGTGGGTGCGCTCCTTCGGCGTGCAGGCCACGCTGAGCAACTGCTCCAACAACTACGGGCCGTACCAGCACATCGAGAAGTTCATCCCGCGCCAGATCACCAACCTGATCGACGGCGTCCGCCCCCGCCTCTACGGCCAGGGCGTCAACGTCCGGGACTGGATCCACACGGAGGACCACTCCTCGGCCGTGCTGCGCATCCTCGAACGCGGTGAGATCGGCCGCACGTACCTGATCGGCTCGGACGGCGAGAGGAACAACAGGGAGATCGTGGAGATCCTCCTCGAGCTCTTCGACCGCCCCGCGGACGACTACGACCTCGTCGCCGACCGCCCGGGCCACGACCTGCGCTACGCGATCGACAACACCGCCCTGCGCACCGAGCTCGGCTGGGAGCCGCAGTTCACGGACATCCGCGCCGGTCTGGCGGACACGGTCCGCTGGTACCGCGAGAACGAGACCTGGTGGCGCCCGGCCAAGGTCGCCGTCGAGGCCACCTACCGCGCCCAGGGCCAGTGAGGGGGCACCGCTGATGCGCATCACCGAGACCGCCATCCCCGGCCTGCTCGTCCTCGACCTCGACGTCCACGGGGACAACCGCGGCTGGTTCAAGGAGAACTGGCAGCGCGAGAAGATCCGCGCCCTCGCCGCCGAGCACCCCCGCCTCGCCTCGCTCGCCCCGGTGCAGAACAACATCTCCTTCAACGACGCCGTCGGCACCACCCGCGGCATCCACGCCGAACCCTGGGACAAGTACGTGGCCGTCGCCCACGGCCGGATCTTCGGCGCCTGGGTGGACCTGCGCGAGGGGCCGTCCTTCGGCGCCGTCGCCACCGTGGAGCTCGGCCCGGAGAAGGCCGTCTTCGTGCCGCGCGGGGTGGGCAACTCCTACCAGACGCTCGAGCCGGACACGGCCTACACCTACCTGGTGAACGACCACTGGTCCGCCGACGCGCAGGGCCGGTACACGTTCCTCAACCTCGCGGACCCGACGGCGGCCATCGCCTGGCCCATCCCGCTCGAGGACGCCGAGCTCTCGGCCAAGGACCGCGCCCACCCGATGCTCGCGGACGTCACCCCCATGCCGCCCGCCCCGATCCTCGTGCTCGGCGCCGGCGGCCAGCTCGGCCGTGCCCTCGTGGCCCGCGCCGAGGCCGCGGGGATCCCGGTCGAGGCCCATGGCCGGGACACGTGGGACATGACCGATCCGGCGTCCTGGCCGCGGGAGCACTTCCGCGGCCTGCGCGCCGTGGTCAACGCGTCCGCCATGACCGCGGTGGACGCCGCCGAGACGCCCGAGGGGAGGGCCCAGGCGTGGGCCGTCAACGCGACCGCCGTCGCCGAGCTCGCCCGCCGCTGCACCGAGGCCGGCGTCCCCCTGGCGCACGTGTCCACGGACTACGTGTTCGACGGCGCCCTCCCCGTGGGGCAGGAGCACCCGGTGGACCACCCGCTCGCGCCGCTGGGCGTCTACGGCCAGTCGAAGGCCGCCGGCGAGGCCGCGGTGGGCACCGTGCCGCGGCACTGGATCGTGCGCACCTCCTGGGTGATCGGGGAGGGGAAGAACTTCGTGTCCACGATGGCCTCGCTCGCCGAGCGCGGGATCGACCCGGCCGTCGTCGCCGACCAGCACGGCCGCCTCACCTTCGCCGACGACCTCGCCGACGCCCTGCTGCACCTGGTCACCACGGACGCGCCCACGGGCACGTTCCACATGACCAACAGCGGCGACGTGGTCACCTGGCACGACGTCGCCCGGTGGGTCTTCGAGGACACCGGTCACGACGCCGCGCGCGTCTCCGCCACGACCACCGCCGCGTACCTGGCCGGCAAGGAGGGCGTGGCCCCGCGGCCGACCAACAGCGCCCTCGACCTCGGGCCCCTGGCCGCCGTCGGCTACACCGCCCCGGACCAGCGCGAACGCCTGCGAGACCATCTGACGGAGTTCAAGGCTGGCACCTGCTGATACTCTTCCCTTGGATGTGTCTGCACAGCGGAAATACATCAGGCACACGTAGTCCTCCTGAATCAGGCACGCGTAGTCCTCCTGGAAGGTCCCGTTATGAACGCTCACTCTGCTTCCACCACCGAGTCAGGCCCGAGCCGACGCGCCGTCGCCACCGGTCTGGCCTGGTCTGTCCCCGCCGTCGCCATGGTCTCGGCGGCACCGTCCTTCGCCGTCTCGCTGCGCAAGGATCCCGGCATCAACGGCTGGGTGCTGAACTCGCCGACTAATCGGGGCAATTGCCGCTATGATCTCGAGGTGAACTCGGCGCCGTCCAACCCGCGCCCCACTCCCGATGGCGCGCCCTGGGGGCTCTACCTCTACGACGTCTCCAAGGACGCCAGCTACAGCAACGCCAAGCTCGTCTACTGGGTGCGCGGCACTCATACTGCGACACAGAACCCGATCACATGGCAGGCGGCCGCCGGGCATTCAACGAAGTGGTCAGGCCCCGTGCTGGGTGCCCCGCAGGTCAAGGCCGACGGGTTCGTGTACACCCCCTACACCTGGACGTACACCGGCACCATCGACCCGGCAAACGTCGCGAGTGACGGGCGGCTGTACCTCGAGACCTTCCATGTGAAGGCCGTCAACTTCTCCATGTGGGAGAATGGCCGTTGCCTGCCCCTGGACTACTGGACGTACCGGGAGATCACTGTGGACCCGGACGGGCCCACCGGGCCGCAGCAGCCGATGACACTCAGCTTCGAACGCCGCAACGGGCCGAGCGGACCCTACGTTCCCGGCGCTCAGGGGCGCATGGCGGTCACGCCGGACGCCGAAGCCACAGCAAATCTGCAGCAGCTGAGCAGCTGAACCGGGCCACCCGCCCCCGTCGTGCGGGTGGTGTCCTGTCGGGGTTGCCCAGGCGAGGGAGCGCGCGCGCCGTGATCGACGGGGCCGCAGCCAGCACTGGCCGGCGCGCACAGACGTAGTGGGGCCCCGCACCGGAAGGTGCGGGGCCCCAGCGTGTGGAGGGGACTGGCGTCAGCCCTTCTTCGCCCGTGCGGCCCGACGGGACTTCTTTCCGCCCTTGCCGGTTCCCTGCAGGTACTTGTCATGGGACTTGTGGTACGTGCTCTCGTACCCGTAGCCGTAGCCGTAGGAGTAGCCGCCGCCGCGCTGGGAGCGCGCGACGCCGTTCATGACGACGCCCAGCAGATGCGCGTCCACTGCGGCGAGATTCTCCACAGCCGCCTCCAGGTGGTCCTTGCGGGTCCGTCCCTGACGCACCACGAGCACCGTCCCGTCCACAGCGGCGGCCAGGAGGGAGCCGTCCGTGACGGGCAGCAGGGGAGGGGAGTCGACGATGACGAAAAAGTCCTCCGACGCCAGCTTCAAGAGGGCCCGCATGCGCTTCGAGCCCAGCAGCTCCGACGGGTTCGGGGGCGTCCGGCCGGCGGGAAGCAGCGTGAGGTTCGGGATGCCGGTGGCCGCGAGGGCGTCGTCCGGCTGCACCTCACCGGCCAGCACCTCGGACAGGCCCACGTCGCCCGCCACCTGGAAGAGGTCGTGCTGCCGGGGCCGCCGCAGGTCGGCGTCCACCACGAGCACCCGTTCGCCGGCCAGGGCCAGGGCGCGGGCCAGGTTCGACGCGACCGTCGACTTGCCCTCGGAGGGGTCCGCGCTCGTGAACGAGACGACGCGCGGCGGCTCGTCGACGGAGACGAACTTGAGGTTGGTGCGCAGCGCCCGGATGGCCTCGCCGGCCCGGGGGTCGAGGTCCACGGCCTCCTCGCCCGTGCGGGTCAGGGACGCGTTCTCCGGAACGGCTCCGATCACGCCGGCGCCGGTGATCTCCTTCACGTCGGCGCGGCTGCGCACCTTCACGTCCAGGAGGCGGCGGAGCACGGCGATGGCGAGTCCCGCGCCCAGTCCGGCCACCGCGCCCAAGAGGACGTTGCGCCGGGTGTCAGGGCTCACGGGGGCAGAGGGCACGCGGGCATCGGACAGCGGCACGACCTCCAGCGGGCTGTTCTTGTCCACGTCCGCCGCCACGTCCGCCGTCGCCTGCAGTGCACTGTTCGCCAGCTGCGCGGCGGTCTCGGGATCCGTCGAGGTGGCGGTCACCTTGATCATGCTGGACTCGGGGACGAGCACCGCGGAGAGCGAGCCGTCGCCGTCCTGCCCCGTGTCCTGTGCCACGCGTTCACGCACGGCCTCGCTGTTGATCAGGGCGACGTAGGCCTGAGCCCGGCTCTCGGCGGGCAGGTTGCTGGTGATGAGGCTCTGATCTGCAGCCCGGGCGGCGAGGAACCCCTGAGATTCGGATGCGTAGATCCGGGGCTGCAGTGCGGAGTAGCCCCAACCCAACAGACCCCCCACGAGGGCTGCTGCCAGGAGCAGCAGGAGGTTGGCGCGCAGGAGGCGGAAGAAGTCGACGATCGTCACGGGGCACCTCGGGGGTCATGGACGGGGATGCGCGGGCCGTTGTGGCCAGGAAACGCACAGGTCCACGGTACCAACACCTACCGTGCGCTCTGAGGCCCCGAGGACGAGGCCCGCCACCGCGCTACGCTGAGCCGAGTATTGCCCGGCGTCCACGAAAGGTTCCGCACCATGCGCCCGAGCACGCCCCGTGACCGGACGGCTGCCCGCGCCATGGGGGCCGTCGCGCCACCCGAGGCCCGGCCTGCCAGGCGTCACCCCTCACTCGGCCTCGTCCCGGACGGTCAGGCCGCGTGGACCCGCTCCCCGTGGAACCCCTTGGTCACGCCGGCCTCACCGCGGCTGTTCGAGGCCGTGCTGGCCATCGGCCTGGTGATGGATGCGTTCACCGCTCCCGGCCTGCCGATCCCGTTCGCGGAGTTCTCCGCCATCCTTCTGCTGCTCCTCGCCTCATTCCGGCAGCCCCGCCGGGACCTGTCCCACTACGGCGTGCTGGCCCTCGTCGCACTGGCCCTGGTGGCGTATCTCGTCGCGGTGACCGTGCACAACGACCTCGACCCCACGCGTCGCGCCACGAGGATCACGCTCCTGATCCTGCTGATCTACGCCATCGCCAGCGAGAGGATCGACATCAAGGGCGTCCTCTACGGGATGACGGCCGGCGCACTGATCAACGTGCCCCTCTTCTACGCGGGCCTGGCCCCGGACACCTACGGCGGCTACCTCACCGGGTTCCTGGGGGACAAGAACGTCTCCGGCCTCTTCTACGCGCTCCTGCCCGTGCTGCTCGTGGCCACCATGCAGCGCATGGGCCCCAAGCTCCTCGTGCTGGGCGCCGGCTTCGCCCTGACGTTCCTCACCGGCTCGCGGACCTCGATGGCCGGTCTGCTCTGCGCCGTCGTGTGGATCCTCGTGAGCCCCTACCTGGGGCGGGTCCTGCGTATCGCACTGGGGGTCGTCATGGGTTGGTTCGTCAGCTGGGCCGAGGAGAACCTGGCCGACCTCGGCATCTTCGGAGACCGCACGGGCACGGACTGGTTCCGGGCCGAGATCCAGCAGGCGTCCGCGGAGAAGGTCGCGGACACGTCCTTCTTCGGCCAGGGCCTCTCCACGGCCTTCGTGGAGCTGGACAACGTGACCATGTTCTTCCACAACTCCTATCTGGGGCTGCTGGTGGAGGGCGGCTGGCCGTTCCTGATCGTGGTGGTGGGCGCCTACCTGTGGCTGTGCCTGCGGCCCTTCGCCCGGACGCACCGATCGCCGTCGCGGGTGGCCGTCGAGGCCGCCGCCCTCATCATCCTGGTGACCTCCCTCCAGCTGGGTGAGGTGTTCATCACGATCTTCGGTGCCGTCGTCCTCGGCTGCGGTCTGCTGCTGAGTGCCCAGGAGAATGAGGAATCCCAGGGCGCGCCCGCGAAGGACCGGGCCCACCGCCGCAAGCTGGACCGCATCATCGAGCGGTCCCGGCGTGCAGGCGTCTGAGCCGGCCCGCCGGCGTCGGTGCTATCCTGTCCAGGTTGCCCAGGCGAGGGAGCGCGCGCTCCGTGATCGACGAGGCCGCCACCGCGCGTCAGCATGCTGACCCGCTGCGGCACAGAAGCCCCCTCCTGGCCGCATCCCGCGCCGCCCCCGGCAGCGCGGCCGAGACCCCCACAGGAGGACGCATCATGTCTGACCAGCTCAAGATCAAGGTCACCCGCCGCACCGACTTCGGCAAGGGCGCCGCCCGCCAGGCCCGCCGTGCCGGCCTGATCCCCGCCGTCGTCTACGGCCACGGCCAGGATCCCGTGCACCTGCTGCTGCCGGCCCAGGAGACCACCCTGGCCGTCCGCAACCCCAACGCCCTGCTCACCGTCGTGAACGAGGCCGGCGAGGAGCACCTGGTCCTGCCCAAGGACATCCAGCGCCACGCCATCAAGGACACCGTGGAGCACCTGGACCTCATCGAGGTCCGCCGCGGCGAGAAGGTCATCGTCGAGGTCACCGTGCATGTCGAGGGCGAGGTCGCCCCCGGCAACGACTACGTGCTGGACTACGTCACCGTGCCGGTCGAGGCCGACGCCACCGACCTGCCCGAGGCCGTCACCATCTCCGTCGAGGGCCGCGAGGCCGGCGACCACGTGTACGCCCCGGACGTGCAGGTCCCCGCCGGCACCACCCTGCAGCTCGAGGACGACATCGTCATCGCCACCGTCTCGGAGGTCGTCGAGCAGGACCTCGGCGACGAGTCCGTGCAGGAGGAGCAGGCCGCCGAGTCCGCCGAGGGCGAGTCCGAGGGCTCCGAGGACTGATCACGCCATGACGACGGGGACCACGCTCATCGTCGGGCTCGGCAATCCCGGGCCCGAGTACGAGCGCACCCGTCACAACGTCGGCCAGATGGTGGCGGATGAGCTCGCCTCCCGCATGGCGGTCGGGTTCACCCGCCACCGGGCCGGCGCCGTGGTGGCCACGGGTCGCCTCGGCATCGGGGGACCGCGGGTCGTGCTCGCGAAGTCCACCGGCTACATGAACGTCTCCGGACGCCCCGTCTCCGCGCTGGCGGCCTTCTACGGGATCGGCCCCGAGGACCTCGTGGTGGTCCATGACGAGCTGGACATCCCGTTCGACACCCTGCGCCTCAAGCGCGGCGGGGGAGAGGGCGGCCACAACGGCCTGAAGTCCATCACCGCCTCCCTCGGCACGAAGGACTACGCCCGCGTGCGCGTCGGCATCGGCCGACCCCCGGGGCGCATGGACGTGGCCGACTTCGTGCTGCGCCCCTTCACCAAGACCGAGCAGGACGTCCTGCCGCTGCACGTGGACCGCGCGGCGGACGCCGTCGAGAAGCTCGTCACGGACGGGCTCGAGGCCGCCCAGCAGGCGTTCCATTGACCTCCCGCCCCGCGGCGTCGTCGACGCGCGGGGGCGTCCGGGTCTCAGTCCGCGCGGCTCACGGCGCGGGCCAGGGCGTCCGCGATGGTCTCCAGTGCGGGATCCATGGTCTGGATCATCTCCGCGTACCCCTCCACCGGCCCGCGGAACGGGTCCACGACGTCGAGGGGCTGGGCGGCCGACCGCGCGAGGGCCCGGTGGCGGGCCGCCTCCGCGGCGAAGGCGCGCACCCCGCGACCGGCGGGGATCCAGTCCCGTCCGTCTCGCTCGTCCATCGCGCGGACCAGCGCCGCGAGCTCCAGCACGGTGAACACGCGGGTGACCGCCTGCGGCACTTCACGAAGTGCGAAGCGCATGTGCTCCTGAGCCGCGGCCAGCACGAGGTCCGCCTCCACCACCATGAACGGCTGCAGAGCGGCAGGCCGGTGGCCTTCCAACCCGGCGACGCCGGCCTCCGCGCCGAGCTGCACGAGCGGCGGGGGCACCGTCAGCGCCTGGTTCGGCTGGGAACCGGCGCTGCCGACCTCCACCCGGCCGGGGACCAGAGCCGCCAGCCGGCCCTGCAGGGCGCGGCTCGCATAGGCCGAGCGGCACACGTTGCCGGTGCACACCATGAGCACAGCGTCCGGCGCCGGCAGTGCCCGACGTCCCCGCCGGGCCGGCGGAGCCGGGCTCGACGGGGCGGGGCGGGAGAACGGGATCAACCGCGCGCGGCTCCGCCGTCACGCTCGAGCCACGAGGACAGCGCCCGGGCCTGGTGATTGACGACCTTGCCGACCATCGGCTCGGCCTTCGCCGCGAGCTTCGAGCCCACCAGCGGGATCCGGCAGACGAGGGTGCCGTCCACGGAGAACTGGGAACCCTCACCAGCGGCGGTCAGGCGGAGGGCGCCGTCCGCCGTCGACTTGGCGGAGGGCACGGTGATGGTGGTGGTGCCGGTGCGGGAGCCGTCCGCGGCGGGCGCGTCCCACCGCTCCACCTGCTCCACCTGGAGGGCGGAGCCGATGAGCTTGCGGGCCATGTCCGGGACACGGTCCGGGATGCGGTCCGCGGGCAGGGAGCGCACAGCGGTCACGGTCATCGCGCCCTCCGGGGAGCCCTCGACGGAGAACGAGACCAGGGAGCCGCCGAAGGACTCGACCACGGAACGGTGGAAGTCCTCGGACGCCAGGGCGGCCGCCACGGCCGCCGGCGGGTGCGGGATGGACTGCTGAGCGGAAAAGGCCACGGTGTCTCCTCGGGTCGAATCGGGCCGCGCCCGGCGGGCCGTGAGAGGGCCGGCACCGGTTCGCCGACGGCGATGGGCGTCCATCCCTCACCTTATATGCTGGCCTCCGCGACCCGGGTCCCGTGCACGGTGCCGGGACCGGCCGCGCGACCCCTCGTGAACCCCCTGGAAGGTGTGTCCGCCATGTCGGCACTCTGGGCCGTGGCCCTCATCATGCTCCTGAGCGGGACGGCGAAGCTCCGTTCCGGCGAGGACGTGCAGGCCACGTTCACCCGGCTCAAGGTGCCCCGCCCGTTCGCGGCCCCCGCCCTGGCGCGCGCGTTCCCCTGGCTCGAGCTGCTGCTCGCCGCCGCCCTCCTGCAGCCCTTCACCCTGCTGCGTCCCGTCGTCGGCCTGGTGGCCGTGGCCCTCTTCGCCGCCTTCCTCGCGCTCGTGGTCCGGGCGAAGGACAACGGCGTCTCGTGCGGCTGCTTCGGGGAGGCCTCGGCCGCCCCGATCTCCCGCACCACGGTGGTCCGCAACATCGTCTTCCTGGTGCTCGCCGTCCTGGCCCTGGTGGAGGGGATCGTCTCGCTGGCGGTGCACGGCGCGGGCCTGGCCTGGCAGCCGCTCACCGCCTTCGGCGCCGGGGCGTGGGCGTGGGCTCTGTTCGTGTCCGTGCTGCTCGCGACCGCCGCGTTCCTGGCCGGCCGCGAGTCCGTCCCGGCCGCACCCGACGCCGCCCCGGCGACGCCCACGCCCGAGGCCCCGGCCGCCGTCGACCCCGTGGGCGCGGCCGAGCCCGAACGCCGCCCGTTCCCGGACGCCGTCGTGGTCGCGGACGGCGAGTACACCGGTCTGCACCGGCTGGTCCAGGACGGGGCCGTGGTGGCCCTGCGCCTGTCCACCGGGTGCGGCTCCTGCGCGCGGGTGATCGCGCGGCTGGACGAGTTCAAGGACGCGCTCGGGCCGGTGCGGCTGCGGGTCCTCATGCCCCAGCGCGCCCCCGGCGCCGACGGGGCGATCCGCAGCGGCGCCGTCGACGCGTCGCTCGTGCTCACCGACCCGAACGGCGCCGCCTCGCAGGCCATCGGCCTGCACTCGTTCCCCACCGCCGTGCTGCTCGGCACGGACCGGCTCACCGCCGGCGGCCCCGTGGGCGGCGCCGACGACGTGCTCGCCTTCCTCGAAGAGATCCGGGAGATCATGACCACCGAACTGCCCGCCGTCACGGACGCCGCCGTCACCGACGGCCCCACCGCTGCCCCGGAGGTCCGCGCATGACCACCCCCGTCCTCGCCCCGCTGCTGCCGCGCCTGCGCGCCGAACGCGCGTTCGAGGCGGCCGCCGCCTCCGCGTCCCGCCCGCTCGAGGCCCGGGGCGTCGAGCTGGAGATCGGGCTGCCCGACGGCGCCCGCGCGCCCCTGCTGACCGTCCTCGCCGAGGCGCTGGCCGAGGGCCACGGCGAGCGCGCCGCCGTCCTCGTGGTCACCGCGACCACCCGCGAGGCCGAGGACCTCGTGACCGACCTCGCCGCCTGGGCCCCCGCCGGCGCCGCCGCGCTGTTCCCGTCCTGGGAGACGCTGCCCCACGAGCGCCTGTCCCCGCGCTCGGACACCGTGGGCGCCCGCCTGGCCGTGCTGCGCCGCCTCGCGCACCCGGAGGAGCACGCGGAGGGCCCGCTGCGCATCGTCGTCGCCCCCGTGCGCGCCGTGCTGCAGCCCCTCGTGGCCGGGCTCGGCGAGCTGAGCCCCGTGACCCTGCGGACGGGGGAGGAACGGGACTTCGACGGCGTGGTGGCCGCGCTCGCGGACGCCGCCTACTCGCGCGTGGACATGGTCAGCCGGCGCGGCGAGTTCGCCGTGCGCGGCGGGCTGATCGACGTGTTCCCGCCCACCGAGGACTACCCCGTGCGCATCGAGTTCTTCGGCGACGAGGTGGAGCAGATGCGCTGGTTCTCCGTGGCGGACCAGCGCTCCCTCGAGGACACCACGGAGGACGGCTCGGGCCACCCCTCCGAGCTGTACGCGCCCCCGTGCCGTGAGCTGCTGATCACGGACCACGTGCGCCGGCGCGCGAAGGAGCTGATCCCGGCCATGCCCGCCGCCGCGGACATGCTGGACCGGATCGCCGAGGGCGTGGCCGTGGAGGGCATGGAGTCCCTCTCCCCGCTGCTGGCCGAGGCCATGACGTCGCTGCCCCGCATGCTGCCCACCGGCTCGTTGACCGTCCTCGTGGAGCCTGAGCGCCTGCGCGGCCGCGCCGACGACCTGCTGGCCACCAACGAGGAGTTCCTCCAGGCCGCGTGGGCCGGCGCCGCGCAGGGCGCGGTCGCCCCGGTGGACGTGGCCGGGGCGGACCAGTCCGCCGCGGGCGGCTTCCTCACGGTGGCCGAACTCCGCGCGGCCGCGCTCGAGCAGGACCAGGGGTTCTGGTCCGTCACCGCGCTGGTCTCGGACGATGAGCTGCTGCCCGACGCCGCCACCCTGCGCGCCACCCTCGGCGTCCCGCAGACCTTCTCGGGCGACATCGAGGCCATGGTCGCGCACACCCGCGTCCGGCTCGCGGAGGGGTGGCATGCCGTGGTCCTCACCGACGGCCCCGGCTCCGCCCGCCGTCTCGCCGAGCTCACCACGGAGGCCGGCCTCACGGCCTCCGTGGTGGACGGGCCCCTGCCCGCGGACCTCGCCCCGGGGCGGGTCTCCATCGCGACGGCGCCCGTCGGCTCCGGCTTCACGATCCCGGACGCGCAGATCGCCCTGATCACGGAGCACGACCTCTTCGGCCGGCACCGCACCGCGGGCACGCGCGCCCCCGGGGCGCGGCTGGCCCGGAAGCGGCGCAACGCCGTCGACCCGCTGACCCTGCAGCCCGGCGACCACGTGGTGCACTCCCAGCACGGCATCGCCCGCTTCGTGGAGCTGCAGCGCCGCAAGGTCACCGGCGGCCCGCGCACCGCCCCCGGCGCCGAGGAGTCCTACCGCGAGTACCTCGTGCTCGAGTACGCGCCCTCGAAGCGCGGCGCTCCCGGCGACCGGCTGTTCGTGCCCACCGACCAGCTCGACCTGATCTCCACCTACGTGGGTGGGGAGACGCCGTCGCTGTCCAAGATGGGCGGCTCGGACTGGGCGCAGACCAAGTCCAAGGCCAAGCGCGCCACCCGCGAGATCGCCGGCGAGCTCATCCGCCTGTACTCGGCCCGCATGGCCTCCCGCGGCCACGCGTTCGCCCCGGACACCCCGTGGCAGGGCGAGCTGGAGGAGGCGTTCCCGTTCATCGAGACGCCGGACCAGCTGACGACCATCGAGGACGTCAAGAAGGACATGGAGGCGGCCGTCCCCATGGACCGGCTCGTCTCCGGCGACGTCGGCTTCGGCAAGACCGAGGTGGCCGTGCGCGCCGCGTTCAAGGCGGTGCAGGACGGGAAGCAGGTGGCCGTGCTCGTCCCGACGACGCTGCTCGCCCGCCAGCACCACCAGACGTTCTCCGACCGGTTCGCCGGCTTCCCCGTGAAGGTGGCCGCGCTCTCCCGGTTCCAGACCGCCAAGGAGTCCAAGGAGGTCATCGAGGGGCTCGCGCACGGCGAGGTGGACGTGGTGATCGGCACCCACCGGCTGCTCTCGGACCAGGTGCAGTTCAAGGACCTGGGCCTGGTGGTCGTGGACGAGGAGCAGCGCTTCGGCGTCGAGCACAAGGAGGCGCTGAAGAAGATGCGCACCAACGTGGACGTGCTCGCCATGTCCGCCACGCCCATCCCGCGCACCCTCGAGATGTCCCTCACCGGCATCCGCGAGACCTCCACCCTGGCCACCGCCCCGGAGGAGCGCCACCCCGTGCTCACCTCGGTGGGCCCGTACTCGGACCAGCAGGTCACCGCGGCCATCCGCCGCGAGCTGATGCGCGAGGGCCAGGTGTTCTACGTGCACAACCGCGTCACCACCATCGACAAGGTGGCCAAGCGCATCGCCGAGCTGGTGCCGGAGGCCCGGATCGCCGTCGCCCACGGCAAGATGAGCGAGGCCCGGCTCGAGCAGATCATGGTGGACTTCTGGGAGCGGAAGTTCGACGTGCTCGTCTCCACCACGATCATCGAGACCGGCCTGGACATCGCCAACGCCAACACCCTGATCGTGGAGGACGCCCATCGCTACGGCCTCTCCCAGCTGCACCAGCTGCGCGGCCGCGTGGGCCGTGGCCGCGAGCGGGCGTACGCGTACTTCCTGTACGACCCGCAGAAGCCCCTGGGCGAGGTGGCCCTCGAACGGCTCAAGGCCGTGGCCACCCACAACGAGCTCGGGGCGGGCATGCAGCTGGCCATGAAGGATCTCGAGATCCGCGGCGCCGGCAACCTGCTGGGCGGGGAGCAGTCCGGCCACATCGCCGGCGTGGGCTTCGACCTGTATCTGCGGATGGTGGGCGAGGCCGTGGCCGACTTCAAGGGCGAGGAGGACACCGCGCCCGCCGAGGTGAAGGTGGAGCTGCCGGTCAACGCCCACCTGCCGCACGACTACGTGCCGGGGGAGCGGCTGCGCCTGGAGATGTACCGCAACCTCGCCCAGGCCGCGGACGACGCCGCCGTGGACGCCGTGGTGGAGGAGCTCAAGGACCGCTACGGCACGCTGCCGGAGCCGGTGGAGGCGCTCGTCGCCGTCGCCCGGTTCCGCAACCGGGCGCGGGCCGCGGGCGTCACCGAGGTGATGCTGCTGGGGCAGAACGTGAAGTTCGGCCCCGTCGCGGACCTGCCGGAGTCCCGTCAGATGCGCCTGACCCGCATGTACAAGGGCGCCCAGGTCAAGCCGGCCCTGAACGGCGTCCTCATCCCGCGGCCCAAGACCAAGCCGGTCATGGGTCAGGACCTCGTGGACGTCCCGCTGCTCGAGTGGGCGCAGCAGGTGGTCGACGCGATCTTCGCGCCGGAGGGCTGAGCCGGGTCAGGCCGTCCTCACGCGGTCGAGGACGCCGTGCGTCTCGAGCATCTCGAGGAAGGCATGGACGTCGGCCGCGACGTCGGCGGGAGCGAGGCCGAACGCCTCCGCCACCTGGACCGTGACGTCCGTCGTCGACAGCGGCACCGGCGGATCCGCGATCAGGTCGTCCCCCGGGGTGCGGCCGCCCACGAGGACGTCCCAGATCACGTCGCCCGAGGCGCCCAACAGCAGCGGCTGACCGGCCTCGAGCGTCATGACGGCGGCCTGGCCGCCGGCGGTGCGGGCCCACGCGATGTCGGGGGCGAGCGCCCAGCCCTCGGTGGTCTCACCGGTCACGGCGCACCGCCTTCGTCCAGGCCCAGCCGGCGAGTGCGCCGAGCCGGGCGCGCTGCTCGCGCCACAGGTCTGCGCGGGTGACGGGTCGGCCCAGGCGCATCTGCAGATGGGGGCGGTTCACCGGGATCGTGCGGGCCACGAGGGCGGCCCGCTCCCGCACCGTGGCGGCCGACCGCCACCGGGTGCGGAACAGCTCAAGACCGCTCTGGCTCTCGTGCAGCGCCGCGAAGAGGGTCAGCTGCCGGGTGTCGACGCCGTCGGCGGCCTCGCCCGTGGCGACGTGCCAGGCCGCACCCGCGTCCAGCCGGTGGGCTTCCTCGCGCAGGGCGGCCCAGCTCTCGGCGGGGAGGGACTCCCGGATGTGCCGGACGTCGAGGCCACCGCGGAACGGGTCGCGGGCCGCGTGGACGATCACGACGAGCCGCTGATGGTGCGGGCTCGGCACCGGGACAGACCGGCCGGCGATCACGAGGTGGATGTGCTCGCTCCACAGGGCGTCGAAGGCCGCCTCGGGGGACGCGCCGAGGCCGGGGAAGAGCCGATGCACGTCCACGTACCCCAGCTGGTCATGCCAGAGCGTGGCCGCGTGCTGGAAGATCGACCCCTGAGAGAAGGTGGCGACCGGTTCCCAGCCGTGGGAGCCCAGGAGTGCGATGACGGCGTCGGCATCGGCCGGAGGGACCAGCAGGTCCACGTCCGAACTGCGGCGGTGCTCCGGGTAGACGCCGGGCGCCGTGGCGTAGCCCTTGACGTGCAGGCCGCGAATGCCGACCCGGTCCAGCAGATGCGTGATTCGGGCGTGGGCGAGGCGGACGCGGACCTCGAAATCCAGGGACGGCGGGGCGGCCGGTCGCGGTCCCGTCGCTCGTTCGCCCATGGCCGCGAGCTTAGTCGACCGAAAGGAGGGCCCCTCCTCCACACGGGTGCACAGGGAGGCTGGCGACGAGCTGGGCGAACCGTCTACACTGTCTTTGAGACCTCCACAGCCGATTCTCATGAAGGGTGTCGCGGGGGCTCTTGTCCGCTCGCGTGACCCCTGACCCCGTTCGGGCGCGAAAGCCACACCTCAACGCGAAACGAGTGAAGCCCATGCAGAAGAACACCTCCACCCTCTCCCGTCGCAAGGTGACCGCCGGCATCGCGTGGTCGGTTCCGGCGGTCGCCGCCGTCGCCGCCGCCCCGTTCGCCGCCGCTTCCCCGACCGCCTGTGTCAACGTGACCTCGGGCGCCGCCGTGAAGTACCAGGGCGGTGGCCACCGCGATGGCATCAAGCAGGGCTACGGCTTCACCATCACCGTCACCAACACGTCCCCCACCCCCGTGTACGTCAGCCCGGGCGAGTGGACCGTGGCGTTCGACGGCCAGGCCACCCGGAGCGGCAAAGACGCGCGTCTCTACACCGCCCCCCCGTGCGAGGGAGGCACGCGACTGGCCGACGGGGATGCCAAGCTGCGCCTCCAGCCGGGCAAGTCCAAGACCTACCACTACGTGCTGAACGAGACCGGCAACTCGGGCGAGGAGACCGGCTGCGTCTATGGCAAGCTGGAGCTGGCCCTGCCGACGGGCGCTCCTGAGGGCGCGGATCTGTGCAACGGCGGCGTCGTCGATTTCGGCAACTGCTTCCAGACCACCCCGCCCTCGGTGAAGAAGTGCTGATCGTCTGAGCACCACATCGAAGGGCCCCGCCTCCCCGGAGGCGGGGCCCTTCTGCATCCCCGGGCCCGTGCCGTCGGTGCGGCGACCTGGCCCTGTGGCCGGGCGCGGTCAGCGTCCCGACGTGTCGCTCGCGGTCCTGGCCGCGGCGTCGGCGGCGTCCCGGGGCGCCTGGTAGTAGACGTCGTAGCTGCCGCCGTCCGCGCCGTAGCCCCCGCCGTAGTAGTCCGAGCCCACACCGGAGGCCGGGGTGCCGTTGAGCACGACGCCGAGCACCCGGGCGTTGACGCCCGCGAGCATGTCCCGGGCCACCTCGAGGTGCTCTTTGCGGGTCTTGCCGTGGCGGACCACCAGGACGGTGCCGTCCACCGCCGTGGCGAGCAGGGTCGAGTCCGTGACGGGCAGCACGGGCGGGGCGTCCACGAGCACCATGTGGGTCTCGGCGAGGGCGGTGAGCAGGTCCCGCATGCGGGCGGAGCCGAGCTGTTCGGACGGGTTCGGGGGAGTGCGGCCGGCCGGCAGGAGGAGCAGCCCGTCCTCGCCTACGGGGATCAGCACGTCCTGGAGGGCGACGTCCCCGTTGAGGACCTCAGACAGGCCCACCCGGCCGTCGACGCCGAACTGCAGGGCCTGGCGGGGGCGCCGCAGGTCGGCGTCGATGAGGATCACCGGCTGGCCGGCGGCCGCCACGCTCAGAGCCAGGTTGCCGATCACCGTCGACTTGCCCTCGCCGGGGTTGGAGCTGGTGAACGCGATGGTGCGGGGCGGGTCGTCCACCGCAGCGAACCGCAGGTTGGTCCGCAGCTGGCGCACCGCCTCCGATGCCCGGGGGGAGAGGGGTGCCATCGGCTCCGTGCGGCCCGCCTTCATGCTGGGGTCCAGGGGGATGGCGCCGAGCAGGCCTGCCCCGCCCGCCACCTGGGCGTCCGTCGTCGTCCGCACGTTGACGTCCAGGAGCCGCCGCAGGAGCGCGACGATCAGGCCGAGGACGAGGCCTGCGCCCAGGCCGTACAGCAGGTGGCGGACGCGGTCCGGGCTCGAGGGCGTGGCCGGCGCGAGGGCGTCCTCCATGGCCGTGACCTTGACGTTGGACGTCGGATCGAGCTCATTCGCCACGTCGGCGGTCGCCACGAGCGCCCCGTTGGCCAGCGCGGCGGCCTGCTGCGCGTCGGGGGCCACGGCGGACACCGTGATGAGGTTCGAGTTCGGCACCAGGGCGGCGCTCATGGTCGCGCCGGCGGTGTCCAAGCCCTCGGCGGCGATCCGCTCGCGGACCGTGCGGCTGTTGATCAGCGGGATGTAGGACTGGGCGCGGGTCTGGGCGGTCTCGGTGCCGGAGATGCTCGCCTCCCCCTCCACCGTGACGAACGCGGTCGAGGTCGCGGTGTACAGCGTGGGCTGCAGCAGCGAGTAGAGCAGGCCCAACGCCAGGCCCAGGGCGGCGCACCCAAGGATCACCAGGCGGTTCGCACGCAGCACACGGAGGAAATCGATGATGTTCATGGGATCCCAGGATCGAAGGGCAGCGACTCAGGTCACTCTAACAAGCGGGACAGCCCATTCCTTCGCACTCGTCTACGCTGGGCGTGGGGTGGAGACGCGCCCCGGCAGGGCGACGGAGGAGCGGTCATGACGGTGGGGCACGACGCGCACGGACTGCGGCACTCCGACCCCCGCTACGTGGCCCTGCAGGCGGAGCGGGAGAGACACGCCCGCGCCGCCGCCCGGGGCACGTCCGTGTGGTCGGCCGACCAGGACGCCGTCGTCCCCCGCGAGCCGCTGCGCATACCCGAACTGCTGCTCGGCGCCCTGCTCGCCATGGAGGCGTTCGGCGTCCCCCTCGGCCCCGTGGCGCTCCCGCTCAACGAGGCGGGCATGCTCCTGCTGCTGGCCCTGGCGTTGTGCCGACGGTCCCGCCGCGATGTCTCCGCCCTCGGGTTGACCGCCGTGCTCGCCGCCGCCGTGCTGCTATTCCTCGCGATCGTCTCCGTGTCCCAGGGCATCCCGGACCTGGAGTGGCTGCGCCGGTGGGTGCGGATGGCGGCCCTCGTCGGGCTCGTCGGCTGCATCGCCGGCGGCCGGCTCAGCCTGCGCTCGCTGGCCGTCGGGCTCGGCGCCGCCCTGGCCCTGAACGTGCCCCTCTTCTACGCCGGCCTCGTCCCCGCGCCCTACGGCAGCTTCCTGACCGGCGTCCTCGCGGACAAGAACGTGGCCGGCCTCTACTACGCGGCCATGCCGGTCCTGGCGCTCGCCCTCGTGCGGACGCGGCGGTGGAAGCTGATCCTGCTCGTCGCCGCCGCGGTGTGCGTCGTCCTCACGGGCTCTCGCACCTCCATGGCGGGCTTCGCCTGCGCCGTCCTGTGGCTCTGGCTGACGCCACGGATGGGGGCGGGTCTGCGCCTGGTCCTGCTGGCGGTCCTCGCCTGGGCGGTCGCGTTCGCCGAGGAGAACCTGGCCCGCATCGCCTTCTTCGCGGACCGCACCGGCACGGACTGGCTGCGCTCGAACATCCAGGCCGAGACGGCTGCGCGCGTCGCGGAGACGCCGTGGTACGGCCGGGGCCTCACCACGGCGTACGTGGACTTCGGCGGGTCCACGTGGCACTACCACAACTCCTACGCGGGCCTCTACACCGAGGGCGGCGTCGTGCTCCTCCTCGCCGTCCTCGGCGCCTACGCATTCTTCGGGCTGCGCCTGTTCAACGCCCGGCTGCGCACCCCCTCGCGCGTGGCAGTGGAGGCGGCGGCCGTCGTCGTGTTCGTCTCCGCGACACAGCTGGGCGAGGTGTTCATCACGATCCCGAGCATGCTCGTCGTCGCCGCCGGCGCGACCCTCTGGCTCGACGAGCGGGACGCCCCGCTCGAGAGCGAGGTGCTCGAGCGGCGCCGTCGTCGGGTCCTGGCCGCGGCGCGCCGGGGGCAGCGCGTCCCGTCCTCCGGCGGGCACGCCGTCCCCGATCTCTGACGCCGGCCGGTCAGGCGCCCGTCGGCTCCTCCTCCACGAGGTCCCCGTCGAGGGCCCGGGCGATCTCCCACGCCAGCAGCTCGACGATCGGCTGCGCGGTCTGCGCCATCGCGGCGTAGCCCTCGGCGGGGCCGCGGAACGGGTCCGGCAGATCCGCGTCCGGTCGCTCCCCGTGGGCGATCAGGCGGGAGCGCAGCTCCGCCAGGGCCGTCACGAGCGCGGTGACGCCGGCGCCCGGGGGGACCGCCGCGGCGAGCTCCTCGCCGTGGTCGCGCAGGAGGGTGCCCATGCCGAGGATCGTGAAGGTCCGGCGCACCGCCGCGGGGTCCTCGCGCAGCACCTCGTCCAGGTGGTCGTCCGTCGCGGTCAGGACGAGGTCCTGGTCGGCCAGCGAACGCCCGGTCAGCTGCTGCGGTCGATGCTGCGTCAACGCGGCGCGGACTCGGCGGCTCGGCGCGAGGTCGAGCAGCGGACCCGGGACGGTCAGCGCCTGGTTCGGTTCCGTGCCCGCGCTCGTGACCACCGCGCGGCCCCGGTCGCCGAGCAGGGCGTTGAGCTGCGCCTGCAGCGCGTACTCCACGTAGGCGGAGCGGCAGATGTTGCCCGTGCATACGACGAGGACGCGGGCGCTCGGCAGGGGGCCGGGGACACGGTCGGCCGGTGAGGCAGGCGAGGCTGGCTCAGCGGCCCTGACGGGCGCGGGAGCCACCGTGCGCTCGGTCGGCGTCGCACGCTGCCGCGGCGTGGCGGGGTCGGCCGGGTGGGGGCGGAATGCCGGGCCGAGCCGGAACTCGGCGAGGCGATCCTCCCGCGCCGTGGAGGCCGCCGGGGCGTCGGCGTCGCCGCCGTCACCCGCCGGGTGGCCGCCGTCGCGGGTCGGCACCTCGGGCTCCTCCGGCGTCGGCGGCAGGAACGGATTGCGGATCGGGGGGCGATGATCCCTGCTCATGGGTGTGTCCTCTCCGAGGCGGTCGGGACGCGCGGCAGCGCGGACGTGACGGGGTGCGGGGGCTCCACGTGTCGCAGGCGGTGCACCGGGTGCCAGCGGCGGCGCGCCCCCGTGAACGGCTTGGACAGGGGGGTGGCGAGCAGGGCGAGGCCTGCCAGCCAGCTGAGGGCGAGCGCGAGGGCGAACTTGGCGGCGTTGTCCTCCACGCCGTGGCGCGTGACCCACATCAGCACCCAGCCGTGCAGCAGCACCACCACCGTGCCCGTCCGGACCAGGGCGGTGATGGCGCGGCGCAGGGCCTGACCCGTCCCGGTGCGTCGGGCGAAGGAGCGCAGCAGTCCCTCCACCGTGGAACCGAACACGAGCACCATCCCCGCGGACATCAGGACGCCCACGGCGGGGGTGAGCACCGGCGTGCCGAAGCCGCCGAACTTGATGTTGGGCGGCTCCAGGCCCAGCCGGACCGCGACCAGACCGAGCAGCACCAGGCCGACGCCGATGAGCGTCCGATGGCGTCGCACGTGCGGCTGGACGCGGCGACGGAACGTCTCGCCGCTGAGGACGAACAGCAGGCACGGCAGGGCCAGCCCGACGCCCAGAGGCGTGCGGGCGATCGCGGAGTCCGGCACGAGGTGGGCCCACGCCAGCCCGGCCAGGCCCACGGCCCAGGCGACGGCGGACGGGAAGCGCTCGAGGAATCGGCGCAGCACCGTGGTGAAGAACAGGACGGAGATGAACCAGAACGCCCACCACGGGGGCTCCTGGTCCGCGCCCCCGTACCAGCCGGTGATCATCAGGCGCCTCAGGAGGTCGGGGTCGTCGGCGAACCACGCGAACGCGGCCACGGACATGAGCGCCGCCCACACCAGGTACGGCACCATCAGGCTCCGGAAGCGGCCCCGCACGTCCGTGGCCCAGGGGCGGCCGCGCGTCCAGAAGTAGCCGGTGAGGAAGAAGAACAGCGGCATCCGCCAGATCTCCAGGTACCGGCTGAAGGTGAGGTCCGTCAGGTACGCGTGACCCAGCACCACCGCCGCGATGGAGACAAGCCGAAGGGCGTCCACCCCCGTGTTGCGGGTGGACGCCCTTCGGCGCGCGGCGGCCGGACGACCGGTGTCAGCGATCCTCGGCTCCGGGACGGCTCAGCGGTGCGCGGCGCCGGTCTCGACGGCGTGGGCGCCGGAGGCGGCGTGCTCGACGACGGGACGGGTGTGGATGGCGGTGGTGTCCACGGTGTCGCTGCGGCCCAGGAACGCCTTGGGGATCATGAAGGCCACGGTGGCCAGGGCCAGCGCGATCAGGCCGGGGATCCAGACCGACTCGAGCGACCAGAAGCCCATGGCGTAGAGGCAGCCGAGGAACGCGCCGAAGGCGACGATGAAGGCGATCAGGGAACCCCAGACGCCGCCCACGTTGGAGTGGTCGATGGCCTTGCCGTTGCGGATCACGTGATGCTCCTTCGGTGCGGTCCCGGCCGGGGCGGACGCCCGGCCGAAGTGATGCGAGTCAGTCGGATCCCAGGATAGCAAGCGCGGAGCTGGCCCCGATCCGGGTGGCACCGGCCTCGATCATCGCCAGGGCGTCTGCGCGGGTGCGCACCCCGCCGGAGGCCTTCACGCCGATGCCTTCGCCCACGGTGCGGCGCATCAGCGCGACGTGCTCGACGGTGGCGCCCGCGGTGGAGAAGCCCGTGGAGGTCTTCACGAAGTCCGCCCCGGCCTCGACCGCGGCCTCGCAGGCCAGGACGATCGCGTCGTCGTCCAGCAGGGCGGTCTCCACGATCACCTTGAGCAGCGCCCCGCCGTCGCCCGCGGGGCCGTCCGCGTGCGCGGCCTCGGCCACGGCGCGGACGTCCGAGACGAGCCGGGCGCGGTCCCCGGCACGGGCCGCGGCGACGTCGAGGACCATGTCCACCTCGTCCGCGCCGGCGTCGATCGCCTGCCGGGCCTCGAAGGCCTTGACCTCCGAGGCGTTGGCGCCGAGGGGGAAGCCGATCACGGTGCAGGTCAGCACGTCCGAGCCCGCGAGCTCGGCGGCCACCAGCGGCACCCACACGGGGTTGATGCAGACGCTCTTGACCCCGGCCTCGCGGGACTCGGCCACGAGGCGGCGCACGTCCGCCTCCGAGGTGTCGGCCTTCAGGGCGGTCGCGTCGATGTACTTCGCCAGCTCGGCGGTGGTGAGGGAGACGGTCATGTCCGCCAGCCTACCGAGGCTCAGCCGCCCACGAGGGCCGTCACCTCGGCGCGCAGCGCCTCGAGCCGCTCGGCGGCCGCGGCCGGGTCGGCGTCCCGGGTGCCGAGGTAGCACTTGAGCTTGGGCTCGGTGCCGGAGGGGCGCACGAGGACGCGGGTGCCGGAGTCGGTGGCGAACAGCAGCGCGTCCGTGGGCGGCAGCCCGTCCCCGCCGGCGGCCAGGTCCCGGCGCACGGTGACCGGTTCCCCCGCGAGCGTGGCCGGCGCCTGCTGACGCAGGGCCGCCATGGTGCGGGCGATCAGGGACAGGTCCGCCACGCGGACCGAGACCTGGGTGCTGGGCATGGCGCCGGTGACCGCGTCGACGTCGGCCAGGGCGTCCGTCAGGCCGCGTCCCTGCGCTGTGAGGGCGGCGGCCAGCTCCGCGGCCATGAGGGCGGCCGTGATGCCGTCCTTGTCCCGCACCATGTCCGGGTCCACGCAGTAGCCGAGGGCCTCCTCGTAGCCGAAGCCGAGGTCCGGGGCGCGGGAGATCCACTTGAAGCCGGTCAGCGTGACGTGGTGCCTCACCCCGTTCGCCTCCGCCAGGGCGGCCAGCTGCGGGGAGGAGACCACGGAGTTCGCGGCGCTGCGGCCGGCCGCGTGCAGGGCCGGCATCGCGTGCGCGCCCAGCAGCGTCCCGACGGCGTCGCCCGAGAGCATCCGCCACGTGCGGGCACCGTCCGCGTCGGTGACGGGCGCGGCCAGGGCCAGGCGGTCGGCGTCGGGGTCGTTGGCGATCACCAGGTCCGCGTCCACCTCGGCGGCCAGGGCGAGGGCGAGGTCCATCGCCCCCGGCTCCTCCGGGTTGGGGAACGCGACCGTGGGGAAGGCCGGGTCCGGGGCGGCCTGCTCGGCCACCACGTGGACGGGGCCGAAGCCGGCGTCCTCGAGCAGGCCCGGGACCACGGCGCCGCCCACTCCGTGCAGGGGCGTGTAGACCACGCGCAGGTCGCGGTGGCCGTGCCGGTCGTCGTCGAGCACGCCGAGGGCCGCCGCACGGTAGGCCTCCAGCAGGTCCGGCCCGGCCACGGTCCAGCCGTCGTCGGCGAGCGGGATGTCCGCGGCCCACGCCGCGTGGTCGATGCGGGCGGCGATCTGCGCGTCCGCGGGGGAGACGATCTGCGCCCCCCGGCCCGCCTCGTCCGTGAGCCGCCCGCCGAGGTAGACCTTGTAACCGTTGTCCGCGGGCGGGTTGTGGCTGGCCGTGACCATCACGCCCGCGTCCGCGCTGAGATGGCGCACCGCGAAGGCGAGCACCGGCGTCGGCAGCGGGTCCGGCAGCAGGACGGTCTGCACGCCCGCGGCCGTCAGGACGGCGGCCGTGTCCGCGGCGAAGGAGGCCGAACCGCGTCGCGCGTCGTACCCGACGACGGCCAGCGGCGGGGCCGCGTCCCGTCCGACGCCGTCCCACAGGTGCGCGGCCAGACCCGCCGCGGTGCGACGCACCACGAGCCGGTTCATGCGGGACTCGCCCGGACCCTCCTCGGCGCGCAGGCCGGCGGTGCCGAAGACGAGCGGCCCGGCGAAGCGGGCGGCGAGCGCCGCCCGGGCGGCCGCGGCCTCCGGGCCGACGCCGGCGGCCGCGTCGAGCTCGGCGCGCAGGGTGTCCCGGTGCGCGGGGTCGGGGTCCTCCGTCGCCCACCGCTCAGCCCGGGCGAGGACGTCCTCCGGGAGCGCGGCGACGTCGTCGTGCGGGGGATGCGCGGGCATCAGAGCCGCCCCACGATGTCCGCGAGCAGGCGCGCGATGCGCGGGCCGGCGGCCTGGCCGGCCTCGACGACCTCGGCGTGGGACAGCGGCGTCTCCGAGATGCCGGCGCCGAGGTTGGTCACCAGCGAGATGCCGAACACCTCCAGCCCGGCGTGACGGGCCGCGATCGCGTCCAGTGCCGTGGACATGCCGACGAGGTCGCCGCCGAGGGTGCGCGCCATCCGCACCTCGGCGGGGGTCTCGTACTGCGGGCCGGCGAACTGGACGTACACGCCCTCGCGCAGGGACGGGTCCACCTCACGGGCGATCGCGCGCAGCCGCGGCGAGTAGAGGTCGGTGAGGTCCACGAACGTGGCGCCGGCGAGCGGGGTGGCGCCGGTGAGGTTGATGTGGTCCGCGATCAGGACGGGGGTGCCCGGGGCGATCTCCGGGTCCAGCCCGCCACAGCCGTTGGTCAGCACCACGGTGCGCGCCCCGGCGGCGGCGGCGGTGCGGACGGTGTGCGCCACGGCCTGGGCGTCGCGGGACTCGTAGAAGTGCGTGCGCGAGCCGAAGACGAGGGCGTGCGTGCCGTCCGGCAGCCGGACCGAGCGGATCACCGCGTTGTGGCCGGGCACCTTCGGGGCGTGGAAGCCGGGCACCTCGGCCAGCGGCACGGCGGCGACCTCGTCGCCGATCAGGCCGGCGGCCTCGCCCCAGCCGGAGCCGAGGACGACGGCGACGCGGTGCTCCGCCACGCCCGTCGCCCGGGCGATGGTGTCGGCGGCCGCGCGGGCCTCGGCGAAGCCCGGATGGTCGCCGGTCAAGGGGGAGTCGGGGGAGGGGATGCTGGTCTGGTCGGTCACGTCGTGGAGTCTAGGTGTTGTGGGTCATGAGGTTCTTGCCACGGGGTACGGGCTGAGATGAGACGAGCGGGCCTCTCCGGGCGT
>NZ_JASDCZ010000189.1:0-2629 GCF_030407635.1 Micrococcus sp. APC 4021 | reverse complement strand
AGTCTAGTCCGTCTACACTCTGGCCCCCGCCCGTCGAGATCGGCCGGCCCCGCCGGTGCACCCCTGTCCTTCCCTCGACCCCTGGAGTCTGACACCCCCATGCTGACCGTCACCGATGTCGAACTGCGCGTGGGCGCCCGTCTCCTCATGGACGAGGTGAACTTCCGCGTGGACAAGGGGGACAAGGTCGGCCTCGTGGGGCGCAACGGCGCCGGCAAGACGACGCTGACCAAGGTCCTGGCCGGCGGCGGGCAGCCCACGGCGGGCACGGTGACCCGGACCGGGCGCATCGGCTATCTGCCCCAGGACCCCAAGGTCGAGGACATGGACCAGTCCGGCCGCGACCGCATCCTCTCCGCCCGCGACCTGGACCAGACGATCCGCCGCATGCGTGAGGCCGAGGCCGGGATGGCCGCCGTCGACGACGCCGAGCGGGAGCGGGCGATGAACCGCTACTCCCGTCTGGAGGCGGAGTTCGAGGCCCGCGGCGGCTACGCGGCCGAGTCCGAGGCCGCCCGGATCACGTCCAACCTCGGCCTGCCGGACCGCGTCCTGGACCAGCCGCTGCACACCCTCTCCGGCGGCCAGCGCCGCCGCGTGGAGCTCGCCCGCATCCTCTTCTCCGACGCGGACATCATGCTGCTGGACGAGCCCACCAACCACCTCGACCACGACTCGATCGTGTGGCTGCGCGACTACCTGAAGACCTACTCCGGCGGCCTCCTGATGATCTCGCACGACGTGGAGCTCATGGAGATGACCGTGAACAAGGTCCTCTACCTGGACGCGAACCGGCAGACCATGGACGTCTACAACATGACGTGGAAGAACTACCTCGCCCAGCGCCAGCAGGACGAGGCGCGCCGCCGCCGGGAGTTCGCCAACGCGGAGAAGAAGGCCTCGGCCCTCATGGCCCAGGCCGAGAAGATGCGTGCCAAGGCGACCAAGGCCACCGCCGCGCAGAACATGATCAAGCGCGCCGAGCGGCTCATGCGCGGCGTCGAGGGCGAGCGCGCGGTCGACCGCGTGGCCGCGATCCGCTTCCCCACCCCGCAGGCCTCCGGCAAGACGCCGCTGCGCGCCGAGAACCTCTCCAAGTCCTACGGCTCGCTCGAGATCTTCACGGGAGTGGACCTGGCGATCGACCGCGGCTCGCGCGTGGTGATCCTGGGCTACAACGGCGCCGGCAAGACGACGCTGCTGCGCATGCTCGCCGGGGAGGAGACCCCGGACACCGGCGAGGTCCAGGCGGGCCACGGGCTCAAGCTGGGCTACTTCGCCCAGGAGCACGACACCCTGGACCAGGACGCGTCGGTCCTGGACAACATGCGCCACGCCGCCCCGCAGCTCGGCGACACCCAGGCGCGCACGCTGCTCGGATCGTTCCTCTTCCAGGGCGACGACGTCGACAAGCCCGCCCGCGTCCTCTCCGGTGGCGAGAAGACCCGCCTGGCGCTGGCCACGCTCGTGGCCTCGAGCGCGAACGTGCTGCTGCTGGACGAGCCCACGAACAACCTCGACCCCGCCAGCCGCGAGGAGATCCTGAACGCGCTGCAGCAGTACGAGGGCGCCGTGGTGCTCGTGACCCACGACGAGGGCGCCGTCGAGGCGCTCGACCCCGAGCGCGTGGTGCTGCTGCCGGACGGGGTCGAGGACCTCTGGAACGACGACTACAGGGACCTCATCACCCTCGCCTGAGTGCGCGGGCCGCCGAGGCGGAGGGCGGGCTCAGTCGAAGAGCGCGTCCTCGGCCTCCTCATCCGTGAGCCGCCCGTCGCGCCGCCGGACCGGCTTGGCGCGGGGGACCCGGTGAGCGGAGAGCAGCCCGTCGTCCGCGGCGTCGTCGAGGGCGTCGGCCCGGTCGTTGCGGGCGCGCATCCACGCGGAGTACCCCCACACCCCGAAGCCCATGGCCGCGAACAGGTACCACTGGATCGCGTAGGACAGGTGCGGGCCCTCGTCGAGGGTGGGCTCGACGAGCTTCTGCGGCATCGGCTCCACCGCCGGGTCCTCCGTGACCATGATCCCGTAGGCCGTCCCGGCCACGGGCCCGCCCACGGTGTCGGCGATCTCGGCGAGGTCGATCGAGGGCACCTGACCGTCCGGGGCGTCGCGGTCCAGGGCCGGCTCCCCGGGCTTGACCCGCACCACGACCTCGGCGTGGCCGGCGGGCGGGGCCGGCACGGCGTCCGGCTGACCCGGACTGTTGCCCACCGGGAGCCAGCCGCGGTCCACCACGACGACGGGGCCCTCGTCCGTCCGGAACGGCACGAGCACCTCGTAGCCGGGCTGGCCGGCCCGGGGGCGGTTGCGGACGATGAGCGTCTCGTCGACGAGGTACTCGCCGGTCAGTGTCACGGGCGTCCACTCGTCGTCGGTCTGGAACGCGGTGAACAGCCGGGAGGCCTCGGCGAACGGAACCGGGTCGTCGTCGTAGTTCTCCAGGACGCGGTTGACGCGGTGCTGGACCTCCACGCGGCGGTCCCACTGCCACTGCGCGAGCGCATGGCACAGGAACGCGAAGAGGACGCACACCACGAAGCCGAGGATCCACGGGCCGGTGGCGAGGAAGCCGAAGCGCAGGGCAGGAAGGCGTTCGGCGTCGCGGGCGGTCGGGTCCGTCATGGGG
>NZ_JASDCZ010000188.1:0-2646 GCF_030407635.1 Micrococcus sp. APC 4021 | reverse complement strand
TGTCAAGGGCCATTGAGTTCTGCCCATAGGCGGCCAGTGTTTCTTCCCGCTGGTGGCCATCAGAACTGCCCACTGGTGGCCAGCTGGTTTGCCCGTTTGGGTGGTGGTGCTGGCCACCGTGATGGGATCAGTTCAGTGGCATGACTCCCTTCCCGGCCATTGCCTGGGTCATCCGTACGGAGTCTCCGGTGGTCTGGCACACGTGGGCGTGGTGCAGGAGCCGGTCCACGGTGGCGGTGGCCAGGGTCTTGGGCATCAGCTCGTCGAAGCCGGCCGGGTGCAGGTTCGAGCTGATCGCTACGGAGCGTTTCTCGTAGGCGGCGTCCACGATGCGGTAGAGGCCCTCGGCGGCATCGTCGGCGACCGGCAGCAGGCCGATGTCGTCGATGACGATCAGGTCGGCGCGCAGGATTCGGGCGACGGCTTTGGTGATGGTGTCATCGGGCCGGTGGGCCCGGATCATCGCCCCGAGGTCCTCCAGGGTGAACCAGGCCACCCGCTTGCCCTCCTCCACGGCCTGCTGGCCCAGGGCCTCGAGGAAGAAGGTCTTGCCGGTGCCGGAGGGCCCGCAGACCACGAGGTTCTCTCTGCGCGAGAGCCATTCCAGGGTGCGCAGGGACTGCTGGGTCGGGGCCGGGATCGAGGAGGCGCCCGGATCCCAGGTCGTGAAGGTCTTGCCGGTGGGGAACCCGGCGGCCTTGCGCCGGGCGGCGAGCATGGATCGGGCCCGACCGGTGGTCTCCTCGACCAGCAGGGCCTTGAGGACCTCGGCCGGCTCCCAGCGTTGGGCCCGGGCGGTGGCCAGTACCTCGGCGGCGATACCGCGGGCGTGGGGCATCTTCAGCTGCCGCAACAGCGCCTCCAAATCGGCCGGCAGCGCCGGTGCGGCGGTGTTCGGGGTGTGGATGCTCACCGGGCTGCCCCCTCGGTGTTGGAGGTACCGAGGCCGGCCCAGCCGGCGGTGCCCTGGGTCAGGGACCGTTCCTCGGTGGCGGTGTGCATCCCGGTGCGGTGGCCGGCGGCGGTGAGCAGGGAGGCCAGGTCGCCGTGGGCGAAGCGCTGGTGCACCGCGGCCACCCCGAGGGCGCGGTCGACCTGGTCGGTGCCGGCGAGCTTGGCCAGGGTGACGGCCTCGGCCATCTTCTGACCGATCCGGCTGGTGCCGGCCGCGGCGGCCTCCACCAGCCAGGTCCTCGCTCCGGCCCCGATGGCCAGGAACTCGGCCTCCGCCGCCGAACGGGGCACCGGGGTGTAGTCCCCGGGCACCTTGTCCGTCTCGTGGCCGGGGAAGTGCGCGTCGTCGATGGCCGGGGACCCGGGCCGGGCCACCCGGTGCCGGGCGACCTCCACCGGCCCCTGCGCACCGGCGTGCATGATCACCACCATCGAGTCCGGTCCGGTGCCGTGATGGCGCACGAACACCTCGGCCCCGAGCAGGTGCGCGGGCACCGAGTACTGGGCGTTTTCGAAGGAGACCATCGGCGTGTTCTCCGGCACCTTCCGTCCCACCCCGTAGGCCACGGTGTGCGCCGTGGCGGGGATCCGATGCAACGCGCTGGTCTCCTCGGCGAGCATGTGGTCCGGGCGGCGCCGGGTCACCCGGTGCTCCCGGGAGTTCACCATGGCCATGAACCCCGCGCAGGCGGCCTCGAGCTCAGCGAACGAGGCGTACTGGTCCCGCAGGTTGGTGTCCTTCGGGACCAGGTCGGCCTTGGCCAGCTTCACCGCGTTCTCCACCCCGCCCTTGGCGGCCGGATCCGCTGGCTGGCAGGTCAGCACCTCCACGCCGTAATGCCGAGCGAACGCCACGGTGGCCTGGTTACGCACCGGCACCCCGGCCACATGAGAGACCGTCACTGTCTTCTCGTTATCCGTCAGCACATAGGTCGGCGCGCCCCCGATCAGCCGGAAGCACCGGTCCAGGGCGGCGAACACACTCGGAGCCGTCCTATCACGCAGGGCGATGACGATCCGGTAGCGGGACCAGGCCAGCCAGGCCACGAACAGCACCGTCTTGGCCCCGTCGATCGCCGGCCCATCGCCGAAGTCGTACTGCAGCCATGCGCCCGGCTCGGTGATCCAGGGCCGGTGCACCCGGCGCTTCCCGGCCCGCCAGGCGGCCTTCACCTCGGCCACCGCCCGCCGGGTGGAGCGCTCAGAGCCGGTGTAGCCCATTGCGGTGAGCTTGGCGTGCACGACATCGGCGCGGATCCTGCCCGTGGAGGCCTCGACCCATTCCTCGATCTTGGGCAGCCAGACATCGGTGACCTTCGGGCGGCTGGCTCCGGATCCAGGGGTCTGGCCGGCGTCGCGGGCCCGCACCAGCCGGGCCACGGTGTGATGGGAGCAACCGGCCAGCTCGGCGGCGCCCCGCAATGACTTGGTCAGGTCATAGGCACTGAGTATTTTCATGGTTTCTGCGGCATCCTTCATTCAGGGCCTCTTCCTCGCTGGATTCGATTCGACACCGATATCCAACCCGGGGAGGAGGCCCCCGCCGGCTCACGACGCGGCGGGCAACGAGCAACGCGGGCAAACCAGATGGCCAGCACCGGGCAGTTCCCGTGGCCATCACTGGGCAGTCCTCATGGCCGTCAGCGGGTCATTCCCTGGCCACCTATGGGCAGCTTTTCATGGCCGCTTACA
>NZ_JASDCZ010000187.1:0-2651 GCF_030407635.1 Micrococcus sp. APC 4021 | reverse complement strand
ATGATCAGCCGTGTCGCCGCCGGGCCGTGGGCTAGCGTGCTCCCCGTGCAGACCACCACCAGCCCCACCGCGGACTCGCCCACCGGCCCCCGCTCCCACCCCTCCGGCCGCACGGAACAGCTGTTCGGCATCCGCCGCCACGCGCTGATGACCGAGCGGGACGGCGCCCTCAACCCGGCCGCGTTCGAGGTCGGCCCGTGGTGCCTCGACCTGGACGGCCGGCCCACCGGCGCGGCGGCCACCGTGATCATGGACAACGCCACCGCGGTGGCCGTGCACCACGCGGCACGGGACATCGAGACCGTGGTCACCACCGAGCTGCAGGTCAACGTGCTCGGCCCGCTGCCCGCCTTCGACGCGGAGGCCGTCAAGGCCGGGGACGACGGCCCGCTGCTGGAGTGCTGGACCCGCCCGCTGGCCTGGGATGCCGGCGGTGGCGTGGCCTGCGCGTGGCTCGAGGACGCGGACGGGCGTCGCGTCGTCGAGGCGACCGGCTGGTTCCAGTCGGTGCCCGCCGGAGCGCCGGAGCGGATGGCCGCGTTCGTCGCCGCCGGACGGCTGCCCCGCGGGGCCGAGACCCGCGTGCCCATGCCGGGGCTGCTGGCCGCCCGCCCCGAGTCGCTGCCGGCGGCCGATCCGGACGCGCGCCCCGCCGTCGCCGCGGCGCCGACCGCGGGCGCCCGCTTCGCCCCGAAGCCGGAGCTGGCCAACCCGTCGGGCGCGGTCCACGGCGGGGCCATGACGCTGCGGGCGGTCACCGCCGCGCAGGCGGCCATGCCGGACCGCGAGCGCTACGACGTCCAGGCCGTGCGCGTGGTGTTCGTGCGCCCGGGGCACGGCGAGATGGTCGCCCTCACGCGGGTGCGGCACGCCGGCCGGTCCCTGCGCCTCGTGGACGTGGACCTCGTGCCGGCCGGCGCCGACGGCGTCCCCGTGGCCGACAAGCCGATGGTCCAGGTGCAGGTCACCTTCCGCGCTGCTCGGAGCTGACGCCCCAGACGCCCGAGCACTTTCGAACGTGAGAGAGGGCCTATCCCACGTTCGAAAGCGCTCATTCCCCCGAGATCACGTTCGAAAGTCCCGGTGGGAGGAGGAGGGGCCGTCGTCGTGCGGCCGGCTCAGCGGCCCACGGTGCCGAACCGGGAGGCCACGGGGGCCGTGAAGGCGGGCTTCAGGAAGAACCACGCGGCGGCGGTGACCGCCACGCTCACGAGGAACACCACGAGGCCCCACGCGTCGGTGGCCCCGCCGCGCGAGGTGTACATGTGGTTCAGGTTCGTCAGCAGGCCCGTGAAGGCCACGAGGAACACGTGCACCACGATGAACGCCACGAAGAAGACCATCACCGGGAAGTGCACCTTGCGGGCCACTTCCATGGGGAACGCCTTGTTCAGTCCCTTGGCCTCCGTGGGGAACCACGAGGACATGCGCCAGCCCGTGAGGGCGGCGAGCGGGGCGGCCACGAACACCACCAGCGCGTAGGAGAGCATCTGCAGCGCGTTGTAGTGCACCCAGCCGTTCTCCGTGGGCCAGTCCAGGGACAGGTACTGGATGCCGGCGGACAGGGCGTGCTGGAACACGTGCGGGTCCGTGGGCACGATCCGCGCCCAGTGGCCGGTGACGATCAGCAGCACCACGAAGATCACGCCGTTGAGCAGCCACAGCGCGTCGAGGGCCTGGTGCGTCCAGATGGTGAGCGAGAACTTCTTCGGGGTGTTGCCCCGCGCGGAGAACAGGCCGTCCTTCGTCGGAGTGAAGTTGGCCGGAGGCCGCGTCTCGTGACGGATCTGCAGGCCCGTCCGGATGATCAGCACCATCAGGAACATGTTCAGGAAGTGCTGCCAGCCCATCCACCAGGGCATCCCCTCGGGGGTGCCCTCGGGCAGGACCGGGTGCCCGTCGTAGGTCGCGATGAAGTCCGCCACCGGGTCGAGGCTCCGCAGCCAGCGTCCGGCCAGCACTGCGAGCAGCGCCAGCACGACGACGCCGGCCACCGCCGGCAGCGCCTTGCGCAGGCGGGACGGGGCGGCGGATTCGGCGGCGTCCGTCTCCGCGGCCCGAGCGGGCGTGCCGGTGGCGGCCCCGGGGACGGCCCGGGGCGGCTGCGCGGTGGAGGCCGGCGGGGCCGAACGGGTGTCCGGCGCGGTGGGAGCCGGCTCCGCAGCCGGCGCCGCGGCCACGGGGGCGGCGACGGCCGGTTCCGCATCGGCCGGTTCCGCATCGGCCGGCTCCGCGGCGGCGGGCTCGGCGGTGGCCGGCTCGGCGACGACCTCCTGCGCCACCATCTCCGGCGCGGTGGGGCCGCCCACGGCGGCGAGCTCGGTGAACCACTCCCCCTCCCGGGCGAACGGCACGTACCCGGCCATGCGTCGCCGCTTCGCGAGCGGCACGAGGTCGGACTCCACGGGAGCGCCCACCCCGGCCGCGGCCGGCGCACCGGTCGCGGAGGCGACGACGGCCGCCACGTCCGGCACGACGGGCTCGGTCTCCGCGGGTGCGGGGGCCCGCGTCGGGGACGCCGAGGCGGCGATCGGCTCGGGCGCGACGGACCGCGCCGGGGCGGCGGCCGGGATCGATCCCGCGGCCGGGGCGGGGGCGCCGCCGAGCCACTCGGCCTCGCGGGCGAACGGGACGTACCCGGCCATGCGGCG
>NZ_JASDCZ010000186.1:0-2705 GCF_030407635.1 Micrococcus sp. APC 4021 | reverse complement strand
GCGCCCTCTTGCCCGCGTGCTTGGAGGCCGCCACTGAGCTCCGACAGAACCCCGCCATATAGCGGCGCAAGCCACACCCGTCTGGACATGGACAGAGCATGCTGCCAAGTCGTTCGGCGGGCATGGGGTTGCTCTCTCTTCTCCGCTAGGGCGTGTCTGAGAATGGATCCGGGGTCTTAGCCCAACCCTCGAAGCATTATCAGACACGCCCTAGGCCGATCAGGACGAGCGGGAACAAGATGGGGACTGCCGCACGAATAGGTGACACCTGATCTGGCTTGCCCGCAGGGCGGCCTGGAAGGATGTTGCTGTGCCTGCTCCCTATCCCCAAGAGTTCCGTGACGACGTCGTGCGCGTGGCCCGCAGCCGCGAAGAGGGTGTGACGCTCGCGCAGATCGCCAAGGACTTTGGCACCCATGAGATGACCCTGTCGAAGTGGATGCGCCAGGCCGACGTCGAGGACGGCGCGAAGCCTGGGACAACCAAAGCCGAGTCGGCCGAGAACCGTGAGCTGAAGAAGCGGATCCGCCTGCTCGAGCAGGAGAACGAGGTCCTACGACGGGCGGCGGCCTACCTGTCCCAGGCGAACCTGCCGGGAAAAGGCTCCACCCGCTCGTGAAGGAGCTCGCCGCCGTCGGGATCCCCGTCGCGGTGACGTGCCGGGTGCTCAAGCTCTCCCGCCAACCCTACTACCGCTGGCTGGCGGACCCTGTCACCGACGCCGAGCTGGCCGAGGCGTACCGGGCGAACGCGTTGTTCGACGCCCATCAGGACGATCCGGAGTTCGGCTACCGCTTCCTGGTCGATGAGGCCAAGGAAGCCGGCGAGGTGATGTGTGAGCGCAGCGCGTGGCGGATCTGCCGGGACAACGGCTGGTGGTCGGTGTTCGGGAAGAAGCGCGGCAAGAACGGGAAGAAGCCGGGCCCGCCGGTGCACGATGACCTGGTGGAGCGGGACTTCACTGCTGGCGGTTCAAACCAGCTGTGGTTGACCGACGTCACCGAGCACAGGACCGCCGAGGGCAAGCTCTACATGTGCGCGATCAAAGACGTCTTCTCCGGGCGGATCGTCGGCTACTCCATCGACTCGCGAATGAAAGCCCGGCTGGCCGTCCAGGCACTGCAGAACGCCGTTGCTCGGCGCGGGGATGTGGCCGGTTGCATCGTTCATTCGGACCGCGGGTCGCAATTTCGATCCCGGAAATTCGTCCATGCCCTCAACCGGCACGGCTTGGTCGGCTCGATGGGCAAAGTGGGTGCGGCCGGGGACAACGCCGCCATGGAGAGCTTCTTCGCCCTGCTGCAGAAGAACGTCCTCGACAGGCGGTCCTGGACGACCCGGGATGAGCTACGGATCGCGATCGTCACCTGGACCGAGCGCACCTATCACCGGCGCCGTCGACAAGCCCGTCTCGGGCGGTTGACCCCCATCGAGTACGAGACCATGATGAAGCCCGCCGTGACCCTCCCGGCATAAGACCCCACCTGTCACCTATCGGTGCGGCAGTCCCGATCACGCAGGACTGGCTGCAGGTAGGTGTCGCGGTCTGAACCGAGAGGGGTGCGCCCGGTCGGGGCCGTTTGGATCGCTGCCGCTACGTCAGAGTCCGAAGGCTCCGCCGCTGACGAGGATCACGATGCCGAGGCCGATGAGAACGATGGGGAAGAGGACGTGCTCCCAGCGTTCGAGCACTTCGGCGATCGGGGGGCGGGTGGCGACGAACTTTGCCAGGGCCACCAGGACCGCGACGAGCGCGAGGAAGACGATGCAGTAGGCGACTACTGCGAGAGGTTTCACGCTGAGGAAGACAGGGGTGTAGACGCCGATGTTGTCGCCGCCGTTGGCAAGGGTGACGCCTGCGACTGTCCACACGCCGACCTTCTTGCCGGCAACCTTGGCCTCGTCGTCATCGTCGTCATCGTCTCCGCGCCAGGCCTGCCATGCGGCCCAGAGGCCGAGGCCCAGAGGGATGAGGCCGAAGTACGGGATGGCTGCCGAGGGCAGGAATGCTCCGGCGCCGATGGTCACCAGGACCGCGGCACCGAGGATGCCGGCGAATCCGAGGTACTGGCCGGCCAGAATGCGGGCGGTAGTGCCGCGCTGGCCTGCCCCTCGCGCGAAGAAGAGGGAGAGCACGATGATGTCGTCGATGTTGGTCGCTGCGAACAGGCCCATCGCCTGCAAGACCGAGGTGAGGATCATGCGCCCTCCCCAGCTGCGTCGCATCCGGGAAGCGAGCAGGCGGGATCGATGCACGGGGCGTCTTCGTCCACTGCCAGGGTGGCATCGACCAGTGCCGTCAGCGCCTGCGCCAGGTGCGAATCGGCGATCTCATATCGTGTCCGACGACCCTCGGGCTCGGAGACGACGATCCCGCAATCGCGCAGGCATGCCAGGTGGTTGGACACGTTCGGGCGTGTCAGGTCCAGATCTCGGGCCAGTTCCGCCGGGTAAGCGGGATGGTCGAGCAGGGTCAAGATGATCCGGGATCGAGTGGGGTCGGCCAGTGCACGACCCAGGCGGTTCATCACGTCGAGACGCGAAGCAATAGTCATCATGGACTGAACTATACAGCGCGAACTGAACACTCGGTCACAGGCGTCAGCCCAGATCGCATGCCCGTAAGGGGATCCTTCACCGGGACAGCGGCCGACGGCAGGCCGGAGGAATAGGCGTCGCGATAGGGTGCACCCCGCGCAACAGAA
>NZ_JASDCZ010000185.1:0-2740 GCF_030407635.1 Micrococcus sp. APC 4021 | reverse complement strand
CGTGGCACCCCGGCCGGCCGGGGGTCGCGACTCCCCCGTCCGCCGAGCGGGCCGCCTGGTCCGCCGCGGAGTCACCGGATCGGTGCGCGGCGGCGTGGCCGTGGCCTCCCCGGTGGCCCGCTGGGCCCCGCCCGTGCTCAGCGTCGCCGCGGCCTCCGCCTTCGTGCTGGCCGGGGCGAGCTCGGCGCTCGCAGGCGTGTTCGCCCGCACCGTGGTGACCCCCGTGCGCCGCCACGCCGAGTCCACGCCGATCCTCGCCGTCGTCGACACGCCCGCCGGGCAGGACGTGATCCTGCAGGCCGACGAGTACACCACCGTGCCCGGCCAGTACTCCCTCACGTTCGACGACGGCGCCGGATGCGCCCGCATCGGGGAGATCACCTCCTTCGACCCCCGGGACGGCACGGTGCAGCGCGCGGTCGAGGAGGTCTTCTCCGGCGATCTGACGACGGCGACCCGGGGCCGGTTCACCGGCTTCGTCTACCCGACCCCCGCCGACGCCGGGCTCGACGCCGAGGACGTGCAGGTGCCGGTGCCCGGCGGCCACGCCCGCGCATGGCGCATCGAGCCGGACCCCAGCGAGGACGGCGAACCCCGTCCCGCGGAGGGGCTGTGGGCGGTGATGGTCCACGGCCGCGGCGCGCGCCGCAACGAGGGCATCCGCGCCGTGCCGACCGCCCGCCGCCTGGGCATGACGTCGCTGCTGATCTCCTACCGCAACGACGGCGACGCCCCGGACGCCGCCGACGCCCGCTACGGGCTCGGCACCACCGAATGGGAGGACGTCGAGGCGGCCATCCGCTACGCCCTCGACCACGGCGCCCGGGACGTCGTCCTCTTCGGCTGGTCCATGGGCGGGGCCGTGGTGCTGCAGACCGTGGACCGCTCCCCGCTGGCCCCGCACGTGCGCGGCGCGGTCCTGACGGGCCCCGTCATCGACTGGGTGGACGTGCTGCGCCACCAGGCCCGGCTCAACCGGATCCCCGAAGCCGTGGGCCTGCTCGGCCAGTGGCTGCTGGCCAACCGGGCCGGCCGGTTCATCACGGGCCTGGCCGCCCCCGTGGACCTCAAGGCCCTGGACTGGGTGACCCGCGCCGACCACGTGCGTGTGCCCACGCTGATCCTGCACTCCGAGGACGATGAGTACGTGCCCGTCGGCCCCTCGCAGGACCTGGCCGAGCGCAACCCGGACCTCGTGCGGTTCGTCCGCTTCCACCAGGCCCGCCACACCCGCGAGCAGAACGTGGACCCGCGCAAGTGGGACACCACCGTGCGCGGCTGGCTGCGCGCCGTGCTCAGCGCCCCCCGCCCCGGCGGCCGGGGGCGCTGACCGCGCTCAGGCCGCGGCGTCCGCCAGCCCCCGACGGCGCAGCAGCGGCTCGAGCTCGGCGTCCCGGCCACGGAACGCGCGGTAGGACTCCAGCAGGTCACGCGTATCGCCCCGCGAGAGCAGCTCGTCCGCGAACCGGCGGCCGTTCTCCCGCGTCATCCCGCCGTGCTCGCGGAACCACTCCACGGCGTCCGCGTCCAGCACCTCGGCCCACACGTAGGAGTAGTACCCGGCCGCGTAGCCGCCGCCGAAGATGTGCTTGAAGTAGCCGGTGCCGTAGCGCGGAGGCACCAGGTCCGGGTCGATGCCCGCCTCGGTCAGCACCCGGCGCTCGAACGCGGCCGGGTCGGCCGTGGCGGCGTCCACCGTCTCCTCCGTCAGCGAGTGCCAGGCCCAGTCCACGAGCGCCGCGCCCAAATACTCGACCGTGCGGTGCCCCTCGCCCCACAGGTCCGCCGCCTCGAGCCGCTCCAGCGTCCCCGCCGGCAGCGGCTCGCCCGACTCCACGTGCCGCGCGTACGCGGCCAGCAGGGACGGCTCGCGCAGCCACACCTCGTTGACCTGCGACGGGAACTCGACGACGTCGCGCGGCACGTTCGTCCCGGTGAGCGAGGCGTACTCGCCCCGGGCCAGCAGCCCGTGCAGGGCGTGGCCGAACTCGTGGAACAGCGTCGTGGCCTCATCCAGCGTCAGCAGGGCCGGACGCCCCGCCGCCGGGGCCGGCACATTCATCGTGGTGAACACCACCGGGCGCTCGCCCAGGGCGTCCGCCATGTCCCGCACCGTGTGCATCCAGGCACCGCCCGACTTGGTCGGCCGCGCGAACAGGTCCGCGACGAACAGACCCACCCCGGCACCGTCCTCACCCGTCACCTCGAACACCCGGATCCCGGGGCGGTACAGGTGCCGCGCCAGCTCCGGGCGCTCGGCGAACGTGAGCCCGTACAGCGCCGTCGCCGCCGCGAACACGCCCTCGGTCAGCACCCGGTCCAGCTCGAAGTACGGGCGCAGGGCGTCCGCGTCCACCGCGAACTCCTCCCGCGCGTACGCCGCGGACAGCACCGGCCAGTCCCACGGGGCCACCTCGGCGTCCGCCCGGCCCGCGTGCGCCGCCGCCGTCGCCGCGTCCGCCCGCGCATTGGCCATCGCCCGCGGCGCCATCGCGGCCAGCAGCTCCTCCACGGCCGCCGTCGACGGCGCCGCCCGGTCCTTCAGCGCCTGCTCGGCCCAGCTCTGCGCCCCCAGCAGCCGCGCCTTGCGCAGCCGCAGCCGCACCATCGCCATCGCCGTCATCAGCGTCTCGTGCTCCCCGGCCCCGCCCCGGCCCGTCGACGCCTCGAACACCTCGCGCCGCATCCCCTCGTCCTGCAGGGACGCCAGCCACGGCTGCGACGTGAACAGGGACAGCGT
>NZ_JASDCZ010000184.1:0-2747 GCF_030407635.1 Micrococcus sp. APC 4021 | reverse complement strand
CCCCGCCCCGACCGCTGACGCCCCCGCCGCCGTGCCGCGCGCGGCCACCCGGGTGCGCGCGTCCGAGCTCGTGGGCCGCGGCTGGCTGAACACCGGCGGCGAGCAGGTGAGCCTCGAGGACCTGCGCGGCAAGGTCGTCCTCCTCGACTTCTGGACGTTCTGCTGCATCAACTGCCTGCACGTCCTGGACGAGCTGCGCCCGCTCGAGGAGGAGTTCGCGGACGTGCTCGTCACGGTGGGCGTGCACTCGCCCAAGTTCGAGCACGAGGCGGACCCGGACGCGCTCGCGGCCGCCGTCGAGCGCTACGCCATCGAGCACCCCGTGCTGGACGACCCCGAGCTGACCACGTGGCAGGCGTACTCGGCGCGCGCGTGGCCCACCCTCGTGGTGGTGGACCCGGAGGGCTACATCGCCGCGCACCTGTCCGGAGAGGGGCACGTGGCCGGGCTCTACGGGCTCGTGCGCGAGCTCGTGGCCGAGCACGAGGCCAAGGGCACGCTGCACCGCGGCTCGGGCCCCTACGTCCCGCCCGCCCCCGTGGCCCGGGACCTGTCGTTCCCCGGCAAGGCCGTGTCGCTCGGCGGCCGCGGCTCCCGCCCGGGCACGTTCCTCGTCTCGGACACCGGCCACCACCGCCTCCTGGAGGTCGCCGAGGACCTGACCACGGTGCTCCGCGCGTTCGGCGGCGGGGACCCCGCCACGGCGGACGCGGGCCAGGCCGAGCTCGCATTCCCCACGCCCGGGGAGAAGGGCCACGCGGACGGCGGGCCGGACCAGGCGCTGTTCAACGAGCCGCAGGGCCTGGCGCTGCTGCCCGAGGACGTCGCCCAGCGCGTCGGCTACGACGTCGTCGTGGCGGACTCCGTCAACCACCGGCTGCGGGGCCTGCGCCTGTCGGACGGGCACGTCAGCACCCTCGCCGGCAACGGCGTGCAGAAGCTCATCGACTCCGAGCGCGCCAAGGAGGCCGCCGCCGTCGATGACGAGGGGGACGTCGCCGTCGACCTCGCGGACCTGCCCGGGGAGCCGACCGCGATCTCGCTGTCCTCCCCGTGGGACGTCGTGTGGCACCCCGCCCTGGGGCGTGTGGTGATCGCGATGGCCGGCACGCACCAGCTCTTCGACTTCGACCCCGTCACGGGCGCGCTCGCGGTGCACGCGGGCACGGCGCTCGAGGGCCTGCTGGACGGCGACGCCGGACGGGCCTGGTTCGCGCAGCCCTCGGGGCTGTCCGTGGGCGCGGACGGCACGCTGTGGGTCGCGGACTCGGAGACCTCCGCGGTGCGCTGGGTGCGGACCGGGGAGGACGGGCGCCGCGAGGTCGGGACCGCCGTCGGGGCGGGCCTGTTCGACTTCGGCCACGTGGACGGGGAGGCGGACCGCGCGCGCCTGCAGCACGCGCTGGGCGTCACAGCCCTGCCGGACGGCTCCGTGCTGATCGCCGACACGTACAACGGCGCGATCCGCCGGTACGCCCCGGCCGGCGAGGATGCCGCGGGCCGGGCGGTCCCGGCCACGGTGACCACGGTGGCGCGCGGACTGCTCGAGCCCTCGGACGTGCTCGTGGAGCACGACGCGGACGGGAACGACACTGCGATCGTGGTGGTCGAGTCCAACGCCCACCGGCTCACGCGGCTGGCGGTGCCGGAGGAGTTCCTCACCGTGGACGAGGGCGCGCGGCAGACGCAGCGTCCCCGCACCCCGGTGGTGGCCGGCGACCTGGACCTGACGATCGGCTTCGCCGCGCCCACGGGGCAGAAGCTGGACGACCGCTGGGGCGACCCCACGCAGCTGAAGGTCTCCTCGTCCCCGGAGGAGCTGCTGCTCGAGGGCGCCGGCACGTCCACGGGGCTGCACCGGACGCTGCGGCTGAACCCCGAGGTCGAGGAGGGCGTCCTGCACATCACCGCCCGGGCCGCCGCGTGCGACGGGGAGAAGGGGCAGCCCATCCCGGACCACGCCGCCTGCCACCTGTACCAGCAGGACTGGGGCATCCCGGTCACGGTGCACACCCCGGACCGGGCCCCGAAGGGCGCCGAGACCCGCCTGGACCTGGACCTGCGCGGGATACACTGAGCGCGTCGTCCGCCCCCGACCCCGAAGGCTGCGCCCCACCATGACCACGCTCATCGTCACCTCGTCCGCCCACGGATCCACGCGAGAGATCGCCGAGCGTGTCGCGGAGGTGCTGCGCACGTCGCAGGCCGTCCCGACCGTGGTGGAGGACGTCGAGGGCGCCGCCGCGTGGCTGACCACGGCGGACGCGGTGATCGTCGCGGCCCCGGTCTACACGGGCTCGCTCGCCGCCGACGCGCGGGCGTTCCTCGACACCCGTCGGGCCGAGCTGGCGGACCTGCCGCTCGTGATCCTGGCCTCCGGCGGCGCGCCCGAGCTGGCGCGGCCGGTGCGGGAGAAGCTCGAGTCCTACGGTCCGCGCGAGGTGGCGTACTTCCGCGGGGCGCTCGTCGAGGAGCGCCTGGGCCGGCTGGAGAAGCTCAAGCTCAAGCTCTCCCGCAACGAGCACTACGGCGACTACCGCGACTGGGACGCCATCGAGGCCTGGGCCAAGACCCTCTCCGGCGCCGGCGTCCGCTGACCTCACCCACCGCGCTCGTCGACGAGACGGCGGGGGCGCAGGAGCCTCCACAGCCGCTGTCGTTGACGAAACGGCGCCGGATGCTCTCGTGTCCGCAGCGGAGGCGAGCGGTTAGCCTGGCCGCATGTCCCCATCCGCCCGTCGCCCCGC
>NZ_JASDCZ010000183.1:0-2763 GCF_030407635.1 Micrococcus sp. APC 4021 | reverse complement strand
CCAGCGGACCTGGAACGTGTGCAGTCGCTCTGAGCCTGAAAAGTGCGCCCATACCGACCGCAGGCGTTCCCGGAAGGGGCGGGCCGGCGTCGTGGCCTGCCGGACGAGATGCACGACGCCGCCGCGGTGGGCGGCGATCCTGCTCACCGCGGCGGATCCACCACGAGTCGCACCCGCGGGCTCCGTTGCTCGGCGGCGGCCTCCTGGGTCTCGGCGATCCGGCGCCAGATGCGGTCCGCCGACGGGTCGACCATCAGGTGCCCCATCTGCCGGATGACGGTGCCGAACACGGACGTCGGCATGCTGCGCCGCGGGGCGAAGCCGGACCGGCGCAGGCGCTCGGTCTGTTCCGTGGTCAGGTCCACGAGGCGCTCCAGCAGGGACTCGGTCCCCCCGCCGGCCTCCAGCAGCGAGCGGCGCACGTAGGCCCCCACCACCGGGTGGTCGGCCAGCAGGTCCGCGAACGCCGCGTCGCGGGCCGCGGACACCTCCTGTGGGGTGCCCACGAGCGGGACCTCGTCGAGGGTCGCGGCGATCAGGCGCAGCACGTCGTCGTCGACGGCGCGGGTCAGCCCCGCCTTGCTGCCGAAGTGGTGCCGCACCAGCCCGGGGGCGACGCCGGCCCGTTGCGCTATCTCGCGGACGCTGGCCATCTCGACCCCCCGCTCGGCATACAGCTCGAGGGCCGCCAGGCGCAGGCGCGCGGGGGAGGAGAGATCGTCCTGATCGAAGGGCAGGGGGGTGTTCATCGGGTCCTCGGGGCTGGGTCGGCGGATGGGATGGCCCGTGGTCGGGAGATGAGGATGCGGGGGCTCGCTGAACCCTACGGCAGGGATCGAAACGCCCCCCGCACCCTTCTTGCACGCTAGTGCAACATCGTGCTTGAGTGTGCAACATCAGCTCAGTGAGGCATGTCACAGACGACTGCCGCCCGCCTCCGCGACCACCACACCTCCCAGGGGGACCCATGCAGACCACCGACACCGTCCTCGGCACCCCGTCCACCATGGGCGACGACGAGCAGCTCACCACCACTCGCCTCCTGCGGGACGCCGCCCGGACCTTCGGGGATCAGCAGATCATCCACACCCGCGGCGGCGGCTCCCCGTGGCAGACCACCACCTACGCGGCCGTGTGGGAGCGGGTGCGCCGCATGGCCGCGGCCCTGCGCGCCGAGGGCGTCGGGCCGGGGGACCGGGTCGGCCTGCTGCTGTGGAACGACGTCCGCCACCTCGAGTCCTACTTCTCCGTCCCGCTGCTGGGCGCGACCATGGTGCAGCTCAACCTGCGCCTGGCGCCCACGGACCTGGCCTACGTGATCACCCACGCGCAGGTGGGGACGATCGTCGTGGACGAGACCCTCCTGGAGCTCGCCGCCGCGCTCGAACCGCACCTGCCCGGGGGCATCCGCTGGATCGTGGCCGGCGACGGCGAGCTCCCCGCCGACTGGGCCGGTCGCGACGACGTCCTGTCCTATGAGGCCCTCCTCGACGGGCACGAGCCGCTCGAGACAGCGGACCTGCCGAACGTGAGTGAGCGCTCCGCCTCCGGCGCCTGCTACACCACGGGCACCACCGGCCGCCCCAAGGGCGTCTTCTACTCGCACCGGGCCACCTGGCTGCACGCGCACGCCGTGGTGTCCACCCTGGGCATGACCATGGCGGACACCGCCCTGCTGCTGACCCCCATGTTCCACGCGCAGTGCTGGGGCCTGCCGTTCGCCGCCGTCGCCGTGGGCGCGCGCCTGGTGCTGCCGGGCCGGTTCAACCTCACGGACACCCCGTGGCTGACCTCCACCCTCGTGGACCACGGCGTCACCGTGGCCCCGGCCGCCCCCGCGATCCTCATGCCGATGCTCCACCACCTCCGCACCCTCGAGACGCCCCCACGCATGGACGGCGTGCGCCTGCTGTGCGGCGCGACCGAGCCCCCCGTGGCCATGATGCGCGGCTTCGACGAGCTCACCGGCGCGGAGGTCATCCACGCCTACGGCGCCACGGAGACCTCGCCCATCGTCTCCCTCAACCGCATGAAGCCGAGCCTCATGGACACCCTCTCCGAGGATGAGCGGTGGAACCTCAAGCGGTTCCAGGGCCTCGTCGTCGTCGGGGTGGACGTGAAGATCACCGACCCCCTGGGCGAGCTGCTGCCGCCCGGCGAGGAGAACGTGGGCGAGATCCGCCTGCGCGGGCCCTGGGTGACCACCTCCTACGCGGACAACGCCGAGGCCACCGAGGCCGGCTTCGACGACGAGGGCTACTGGCGATCCGGGGACCTGGGCTACCTCTCCCCGGAGGGCTACCTCAAGGTCACCGACCGCCTGAAGGACGTGGTCAAGTCCGGTGGCGAGTGGATCTCCTCGATCGACCTGGAGAACCACATCATGACCGTCCCCGGGGTCCGCGACGCCGCCGTGATCGGCGTCCCCCACCCCCAGTGGGAGGAGCGTCCTCTGGCCCTCGTGGTGCGGGACGAGGACTCCGGTGTCGACCAGGACGCCGTCCTCGCCGCACTCGCCGAGCGCTTCGCCACCTGGCAGCTGCCCGACGAGGTCCGCTTCGTGACGGAGATCGACCGGACCGGCGTCGGGAAGGTCAACAAGCGCAAGCTGCGCGCCGACTACGCCGACGCCCTCACCTCCGGCCGCTGACCGGCCCGCCACCTCCCCAGACCCACCCCGACCCCAGGAGACCCTGGCCAAGCTCAAGCCCTCCTTCGAGGCGCTGGGCCGGGAGGCGGGCTTCGACGCCGTGGCGCTGGAGA
>NZ_JASDCZ010000182.1:0-2770 GCF_030407635.1 Micrococcus sp. APC 4021 | reverse complement strand
CCCCGCGCCCCGCGTCCGACGCGCCCGGACCCGTCCATCCCACCGACCGCGCCGACGGGCCCCGGCGCGCTGCTGGGCGGCCGCCGCGTGCGTCTGCTGCCGGCCATCCTCGCGCTGGCCCTGGGCAGCTTCGCGATCGGCACCACGGAGTTCGCGATGATGGGCCTGCTGCCGCAGGCGGTGGCCGACCTCGGCATCGGTCTCGAGGCCGGCGGCGTGCTCATCTCCATGTACGCGCTGGGCGTCGTGATCGGCGCTCCCCTGCTGGCCGCGTCCTTCGCCCGCGTCGACCGGCGGGTCACGAGCATCGTGCTGATGCTGCTGTTCGTCGTGGGGCACGTGGCCGCGTTCCTCGCCCCGGACGCGGCCACCATGATGGCCGCCCGCTTCATCTGCGGCCTGCCCCACGGGGCCTACTTCTCGGCGGCCGCCCTGGCCGCCGCGGACCTGGCCGGGCCCGCCCGCCGTGGCCAGGCCGTCGCATGGGTGATGGCGGGCCTGTCGGTGGCCAACGTGCTCGGCGTCCCGGCCGCCACCGCCCTGGGCCAGAGCGCGGGCTGGCGCTGGATGTTCGTCATCGTGGCGACGTGCGCGGCCCTGTGCGTGGCCGCCACCGCATGGCTCGTGCCGCCGGTCCCGGCGCCCGAGGGGGCGTCCGTGCGCCGCGAGCTGCGCGGCCTGGCGTCCGGGCGCCTGTGGGCCACGGTGGCCGTCGGCGTCCTCGGCTTCGCCGGCATGTTCGCCCTCTACACCTACATCGCCCCCCTGCTGACCACGGTGTCCGGCCTCGATGAGCGGTGGGTGCCCGCCGTCCTGGCCCTCTACGGGGTGGGCATGGTCGTCGGCACGCTCGTCGGCGGCGCCCTCACGGACCGCGACCCGGTGCGCACGCTGCGTCTGAGCTTCGCACTCAGCGCCGTCTTCCTTCTGGGCGTCGGCCTGACCGCGCAGTGGGCGCCCGTGATGGTGGTCTTCCTCTTCCTGGTGGCCGTCAGCGGCTCCGGGATCGCCCCGTCCCTGCAGGTGCTGCTGGTGGACTCCGCCCCCACCGCGCCGCAGTTGGCGGGCTCCCTGAACCACTCCGCACTGAACATGGCCAACGCCATGGGGGCCTGGGTCGGCGCGGCCGCGATCGGCGCCGGAGCCTCCCTGAGGACCCCGCCGCTCATCGGTGCCGCCATTGCCCTCGGCGGCCTCGTCCTCGCGCTCCTGCTGGTCCGACGCACCCCCGCCGTCGGCGCCGTCCCGCACGACGGCCCCTCCGCCGCCACCGTGTGAATCGCGTGCGGCGCGCTCGGTCCACGGGCGGCTGACCTCGCGATCGAGGGGTAGCGGGCCGTCAGAGGTGGCACAGGTGGAATCGGCTTTGCTAAGTTCCTTTCCGTACGTCATCATCCGCAACTCGAAAGGAACATCAGCATGTTCACCATCATCGCTTGGATCATTATCGGCCTCATCGCCGGTGCCATCGCTCGCCTGATTCTTCCGGGGCGACAGGGCTCCGGCTGGCTGGGTGCCCTCATCACGGGCCTCCTGGGTGCCGTTCTCGGTGGCTGGATCTCCACCCTGCTCGGCGGGGAAGGGCTCGGCGACGCGTTCAGCTGGCAGACGCTCATCTGGTCTGTGATCGGCGGCGTCATCGTGGCCTTCATCTGGCAGGCCATCACCAGCCGCCGCGGCACCCGCGTCTGAGCTGACATCGGCTGACCCGGCACCCGCCGGGTCGACCCCAGAAGGGGCGGGGATCCTCACGGATCCCCGCCCCTTCTGGCGTGTGCGTTCAGTCCCGCGTGGTCGGCGAGGCCATCGCCGAGGCGTAGAGGCACACCGTGGCCGCCGTGCCCACGTTCAGGGACTCCGCGGCGCCGTAGAGGGGCACGGCCACCCGGCGCTCCGCCAGGGCCAGCTCCGCCTCGTCCAGGCCCTGGGCCTCATTGCCGAACAGCCAGGCGGTGCGCGCCCCCAGCGACGCCGGGGACAGGGCGTCCAGTCGATCGGACCCGTGGCCGTCGGCGGCCCACACCTGTAGACCCGCCGCCCGGGCAGTCACCGCCACGTCCTCCGCCTGCACCCCCGCGAGCACGGGCAGGTGGAACAGGGACCCGGCGGTGGAGCGGACCACCTTCGGATTGAACGGGTCCACCGATCCGGCGGTGAGCACCACCGCGTCCGCGCCCGCGGCGTCCGCCGCGCGCAGCACCGTCCCCGCGTTGCCCGGGTCCTGCACGCGGCACAGCACGGCCGCCAGCGCCGCACCGTCGAACGCGTCCTCCAGGGCGGGCTGATCCGGGACGCGGGCCACGGCCACGACGCCCTGGCCCGTCACCGCGTCCGCCATGGCCGTCAGGACCTCGTCCGAGGCCTCCCGCACGAACACCCGCTCGCCGCCGTCGGGCCCGTCGGCGGCCACCCGCTCCACGAGGGCCGCCAGCTCCGAGTCCCGGTCGGCGAGCCCGGCGGAGACGTAGACCTGGGTGAGGACGCGACCGGCCGGCCACTGCCGCGCCGCGCCCGCCGGCCCCTCCCCCAGGTGCGCGCGCAGCGCCTCGCGGCACGCCTGCGGGCCCTCCACCAGGAACGTGCCGGTCCGGCGTCGCGCGGGCCGGCCGGCCAGGGCGGCGACGGCGCGGACGCGCTCGGCGCGGGGGTGGGTCAGCGGCTCGGCGGGCGGGGTCATGGGCTCTCCTGGTCGGGTTCGGCGGGGCGCGGGTGCGCAGACGCCGACGGGGCGGGCCTCCTCATCGGAGGGCCCGCCCCGTCGGCGGCGGTG
>NZ_JASDCZ010000181.1:0-2778 GCF_030407635.1 Micrococcus sp. APC 4021 | reverse complement strand
TCGCCCCACCCCGCTTCCCGCGTCCTTGCTGGACGGCCCCTTCACCGCCGCGCAGGCGAGGGCCGCCGGCATCGACCACAACCGGCTGCGTCGCTCCGACGTCGAACGCCTCGCCCGGGGCCTCTACCGCCGGCGTGAGGCCGCCCCGGCCGCCGTCGAGCGCCCCGCGGCCGGCTCCTCCCCCTACCGGTGGAGCACCCCGCTCTCGGCCACCCAACACGAGCTCCTGCTGCGACTCGCCCGGCACCGCGCCACCACGGTGGTGTCGCACCAGACCGCGGCCCGCGCCCGTGAGATCTGGCTGCCGGAGCGACTGGACGCGGGGGACGAGGTCCACGTGAGCCGCCCGCGGGACCGTGGCCGCCTCGCCCTCCCCGGCGTCACCTCCCACCGGACGGCGCTCCCGCCCGCGGACGTGGAGCGCGTGCGGATCGGCGGTCTGGCCTGGTACGTCACCGCCCCGCCCCGTCTCTGGGTCGACCTCGCGGCCCTGCTCGACGACGACGAGCTCGTCATCCTCGGCGACCATCTCGTCCGCCGGGCGGAACTGTCCGGCGGTCCCGACGCTGCCGAGCGGACCCGGGCGGCCCTGACCCAGGCGGCCGAGACCAGCCCGTCCGCGCACAACCGGCGACGACGGCTCCGCACCGCCGCCACGCTGGTCCGGGTGGGGGCGCACTCGCCGAAGGAGACGCGGCTCCGGCTCGCGCTGACGGCCGCCGGGCTCCCCGAGCCCGCACTGCAGCTCGAGGTCTGGGACCCGGAGTTCTCCCTGCACCACCCCGCGACGGCGGACCTGGGCTATCCGCAGGCGAGAGTGGCCCTGCACTACGACGGCGGCTACCACGGCGCGGATCGCCAGATCGACCGCGACGTGCAGCGCAACGCGGCCTTCGAGCGACGGGGCTACCGGAACATCACCGTGTCCTCCTCCGACGCTCGCCGCGGATTCACGCGCGTGATCGTGGAGGTGCGCCGTCACCTCGGGGACGCCGGCGGCCTGTCACGCAAGGAGTCGGAATGGGGCGGAGATCCGGCATCAGAGCGACACCACGCGTGACAGGTCGGCCACGCCGGGCCACGCCGGGCCCCCGGTCAGCTGTACACGTGCGGGGCGAGGGTGCCCACGAAGTCCAGGTTGCGGTACTTCTCCGCGTAGTCCAGGCCGTAGCCCACCACGAACTCGTTGGGGATGTCCCGCCCGACGTACTTCACGTCGATGTCCACCTTCATGGCCTCCGGCTTGCGCAGCAGGGTGCAGATCTCGACCGAGGCCGGGCCGCGGGACTCCAGGTTGGCCTTGAGCCAGGACAGGGTCAGGCCGGAGTCGATGATGTCCTCGACGATCAGGACGTGCCGGCCCGTGAGGTCCGCGTCGAGGTCCTTGAGGATGCGCACCACGCCGGAGGACTTGGTGCCGGAGCCGTAGGAGGAGACCGCCATGAAGTCCAGCTCCACGTGGGAGTGCAGGGCGCGGGTGAGGTCGGCGACCACCATCACGGCGCCCTTGAGCACGGCGACGATGAGCAGGTCCTTGTCCGCGTAGTCGCGGTCGATCTGGCGGGCCAGGTCCGTGATCGTGTCCTGCACGTCCTCGCGGGACATGAGGACGTGGGTGAGATCGTTCTGGACATCCTGTGCGTCCATGCGCCGCTCCTGGTGAGTGCTCGTGCGGGAATGCCGGGCCGGGCCGCAATCAGGGACCGGGCAGGCAGGGGATGAGGTCCAGTCTGGCACACGCCCGATGCGCGGCCACCCCGCCGGGCAGCTCCACCGGACCGGCCGACGTGCCCCCCGCGCGGGCGCCCGTCACGAGGGCGTCCACCGCGAGGATCCGTTCGCGGGGCGGGGCCTGCCCTCCCGCGGCGCGGGCGGCGCGCGCGATCACGCGGTGGCGCACGGCGGCGGGCAGCGCGGCCAGGGCGTCCAGGTCCAGGGAGACGACGCGCGGGTCCCCGGCGGGCGGGTCGACGCGCAGCCGGGTGACCTCGTCGCCGGCCCATACGTCGAGGGCCGCGGCGTCCTCGGCCGCGATGGCCGCGGTGCGCACCAGCCCGGCCCGCACGCCGGGGCCGAGGCCGGCGTCGGGGTCCTCGAGCGCGGGCAGCACACGGGTGCGGACCCGCGAGCGCAGCAGCGCGGGATCGCGGTTGTGCGGGTCCTCGAACCAGGTCAGCCCGGCCCAGCGGCAGATCGTCTCGGTGTCCGCGCGGGTCAGGCCCAGCAGCGGGCGGGCGACGGCGGCCCCGCCCGGCAGCGTCCCGCGCGCCGGGATCCCCGCGAGGGACCGCGTGCCGGACCCGCGGGCGAGCCCGAGGAGGACCTGTTCGGCCTGATCGTCGGCGGTGTGGGCGGTGAGGACGACGGCGGCGCCCCCCTGCCCCGCGTCCCGGGCGGCGGCGGCGAGGGCCTCCCGGCGGGCACGCCGGGCGTCGGCTTCGGGGCCGTCGCCGGTGCGGGCCACCTCGACCCGCGTGACGGTGACCGGGGCCAGACCGAGGATGCGGGCGACGTCGGCGGCGGCCGCCGCCACGGCGTTGCTGCCCGACTGCAGCCCGTGGTCCACCACGGCCGCGCCGATCGGGCCGAGCCGCGCACCCTCCCGGGTGCCCACGAGGACGGCGCAGGCCACGGCGAGCGCGAGGGAGTCGGCGCCGCCGGAGAGGGCGACGAGCCCGCGGGGGCGATTCCCCGCCCGGCCCGGCCCGGCATCCGCGCGACAGGACCCGTCGCCCGCCAGGGCCTCCCGCACCGCCGCGACGGCCCGGTGCAGGGGCT
>NZ_JASDCZ010000180.1:0-2785 GCF_030407635.1 Micrococcus sp. APC 4021 | reverse complement strand
ACCCCACGGCCCCCGTGAACGAGCAGCTGGCGCTGTACAGCGACCTCTTCATGCTCATCGCCGCGCTCGTGTACGCGGCGGCGTTCATCCTGTTCACCATCGACATGGCCACCGCCTCGGCCACCATCCGCCGCCTCGAGGCCGACCTCGCGGCCCAGCGCGGGCAGGTGCGCACCGCTCCGGCCCACGAGACCGTGGGGGTCGCCGTCGGCGGGTCCACGGCGGTCGGCGCGAGCGCCTCCGACGCGGCCCGGCCGGCCGCCGCCGCCGAGCCCGGCGTCGACGCGGACGGTGACCTCGTGGACGAGGACATGGACTACACGGGCGGCGGCCGCCGCCCGGTCGCCAACGTGGCCGTGGCCGTGCTGGCCGTCGGCTGGGCGCTGCACGCGTTCGCCGTCGTCGCCCGCGGCCTCGCCGCCTCCCGCGTGCCGTGGGGCAACCTGTACGAGTTCATGACCACGGGCGCGCTCGTGATCACGACCGTCTACCTGCTGTTCCTCTTCCGCAAGGACCTGCGCTTCGTGGGCACGTTCGTCACCGGTCTCGTGGTGGCCATGATGTGCGCGGCCACCATGGGCTTCCCGACGCCGGTGGGCCACCTCCAGCCGCCGCTGCAGTCCCCGTGGCTCGTCATCCACGTGTCCATCGCCGTGCTCGCCAGCTCGCTGTTCGCGCTGACCGCGGCGATGTCCGTGCTGCAGCTGCTGCAGGACCGTGCGGAGAAGCGCGCCGCGGCGGGCGAGCGCTCGTGGGCGTTCCTGCGCCTCGTGCCGGCCGCGCAGGGGCTGGAGAACTGGTCCTACCGCCTCAACGCGATCGCCTTCGTGATGTGGACGTTCACCGTGATCGCCGGCGCCATCTGGGCCGAAGCCGCGTGGGGCCGGTACTGGAACTGGGACACCAAGGAGGTCTGGTCCTTCGTCATCTGGGTGGTCTACGCGGCGTACCTGCACGCCCGCGCCACCCGCGGCTGGACCGGCGCCCGCGCGGCCTGGCTGAGCATCGTGGGCTTCCTGTGCATCGTGTTCAACTACACGATCGTGAACACGTACTTCCCGGGCCTGCACTCGTACGCGGGTCTGCCCGGCTGAGTCCGGCGGGGCCCCTCAGGCGCGCGGGCCGTCGCCGTCCGGGTCGGCGTCGTCGTCGCCCTGCTCCCGACGACGGCGCAGCTCCTCCTCGCGGGCGCGCAGCTCGGCCTCGCGGCGGTCCAGGTCCTGCTCGCGGGCGTCCTGGCGGCGCTGCATGCGCAGGCTGCGCAGGAACGCCTCGTCGTCGTCCGGGGCCCCGGTGGGCCGGGGCGCCGGGCGGCCGGCCGCGCCGGCCGGGCGGGCGCGGCCGAGCAGCAGCCACAGCAGCGGCCCCACGAGCGGCACGAGCACGATGACCGCCACCCACGCCGCCTTCGGCAGGCTGCGCACCTCGCGGGCGGGGGTCAGCAGCGCCTCGAACAGCGCGTAGAGGGTCAGGCCCGCGAGGATGATCGCGGCGGGGATGATGAAGCGGCCCATCCTTCCAGTCTAGGCGCGGGCTGGGCGGTCGGCGGGCGGGGCGTCCTTCCTCGTAGGATGGACCGGTGCGCATCTTCTTCTACGGTCTGGTCCGCGTGGTCGTCTTCGTCGCCCTGTGGGCGCTGTTCTACTACGTGATGGACCTCGGGATGATCTTCGGGGTGATCGCGGCCACGATCCTGACGTTCGCGGTCAGCTACCTCTTCCTCGGCCGCCTGCGCACGGGGGCCACCGAGGACCTGTCCGCCGCGTGGGAGGGCCGCCCGGGCCGCCGGGGCCGCACCGAGACCGCCGACGCGGACGCCGAGGACGCCTACACCGAGGGCCGGTTCCGCGAGTGAGCCCCGCGGGGCGACGGGGCGGATGCCGCCGCCGTCGTCATCCCGTGCGGCTCAGAGCAGCGCGCCGAGGGTGAACGTGATCGCGTAGACGATCCCGATCACGCCGGTCGCGCGCAGCACCGGGATCAGCGCCCGGCGGTCGTCGGCGCGCAGCACCGTGCGGATCGGCCGGATCGCGAGCAGGCCGCCGATCGGCACGAGCAGCAGCCCCGGGTGCACCGCCACCCAGAACAGCGGCAGCAGCAGGGCGACGGCCAGCATGACGCCGTAGGACGCCCGCGCGGGTCCGTCGCCCAGGCGGGCGGCCAGCGTCATCTTCCCGACCTCGCGGTCCGTGGGGATGTCCCGGATGTTGTTGGCCATGAGCAGGGCCGTGGAGATCAGCCCACAGCCGATCGCGCCGGCCCAGGCCAGGCCGCTGACGGCGTCGGCCTGGGTGTACGTGGTGCCGAGGACGGCCACCAGCCCGAAGAACACGAACACGAACACCTCGCCGAGGCCGAGGTACCCGTACGGCCGCTTCCCGCCGGTGTAGAACCACGCGGCCAGCACGCAGGCGACGCCGACCAGCAGGAACCACCAGTGCCCCGAGAGCAGGATGAGTCCCAGGCCGGCCAGTCCGGCGAGGCCGAAGGACGCGAAGGCCGCCTGCTTCACCTGGGCCGCGGGCACGAGCCCGGAGACGGTGAGCCGGAAGGGGCCGACGCGCTCGTCGTCGGTGCCGCGGATGCCGTCCGAGTAGTCGTTGGCGTAGTTCACGCCGATCTGCAGCGCGAGCGACACCACGAGGGCCAGCAGGGCCGCGCCGAGGTGGAAGGAGCCGAGCTCCGCGGCGGCGGCCGAACCGACGATCACGGGGGCGATCGCCATGGGCAGCGTGCGCGGGCGCGCGGCGGCGACCCACTGGGAGAGCGTGGCGGCCATGGGCGG
>NZ_JASDCZ010000018.1:0-28100 GCF_030407635.1 Micrococcus sp. APC 4021 | reverse complement strand
GGGCGTCATGGGCGGCGGTCCTCCTGGTCGGCGGGTCCGACCAGGCTAGGGACGACGACGACGGCGCCCCGCCCGCCGTCGTCACCGGCGGTCATGCTCGGCCCGCCGGGGCCCCGCGGGCGTCCGGCGCGGGCCAGGGCGACGGCGGCCGGTGTGGACCCCGTCCCACGGCCGGGGCGTCCCGGCCCCCGGGCCGCCCGCGCGTGTCAGAGTAGGTCCATGACCACCTACGCCACCCTCGCCGCCCGGTACGCCGACGCCTTCGACTCCGTCGCCCACGGCGAGCGGGCCCGCGAGGCGGGCCGGCACCTGCCGTTCGCCGCCCTCGCGGAGCTGCAGGCCGCCGGGTTCGGCAAGGTCGGTGTCCCCGAGGACGCGGGCGGCGAGGGCGGCGGCAGCGAGACCGTGCTGCGCCTGCTCATGGACCTGGCCGCCCGGGACGTGAACACCGCGCACGTCTGGCGCTCCCACCTCGTGTTCATCGCCACGGCCATGGACCAGGCGCCCGCCCGTCGGGAGCGGTGGCTGCGGCACATCGTCGACGGGGACTGGGCCGGCTCCGCCCTGGCCGAACGCGCCGGCGGGGCCGCGCCGGGCCGTGCCGCCACCCTGGCCAGCCGGGACGAGGGCGGCACCTGGGTCGTGCGGGGGCAGAAGTACTACGCGACCGGCTCGGCCTTCGCCACGTGGACCGCCGCGACCGTGGGCATCGAGGGGGCGGACCTCGTCTCCCGCCGGAACTCCAAGCGGGCCGGGGGCGCGGTCCGCGAGCCGGACCGGGCCGTCGCCGTCGTGCGCGTGCGTCAGCCGCGCGTGGGCATCAAGGACGACTGGGACGGCTTCGGCCAGCGCCTGACCGCCACCGGGTCCGTGGTGCTCGACGACGCCGCGGCCGAGGAGCTGCTCGAGGTGCCGCGGCAGGACGGGCCCGTGCCCGTGCTCATGGAGGCGACCCTGCTGGCGCTGCAGGCCGGGATCGGCCGGGCGGCGCTCACGGAGGGCACGCAGCTGCTGCGGCAGCGGCGCCGCACCTTCAACACCGGCACGGCCGCGCTGCCCAAGGACGACCCCCAGCTCCTCGAGATCATGGGGCAGCTGGCCGGGCGGCAGGCCGCGGCCGAGCTGATGGTGCGCGAGATCGGGCGGCTGCTCGACGAGGGGCAGGACGGCGCCGACGGGGCCGGCCCGGCGGAGGCCGACGTCGTGGCGGCGTCCGCCGAGGCGATGGCGGCCGCGTACCGGGCCCAGGCCGTGGTGCCGGAGGCCGTCCTCGAGGTGTGCACCCGCATCTTCGACACGCTCGGCGCGTCGGCGACGTCGGCCACGCTGCGGCTCGACCGGCACTGGCGCAACGCCCGCACCCTCGCCACCCACGACCCGGCGGCGTTCAAGGTGCGCATGGCCGGCGACTGGCTCGTGAACGGCACCCCGCCGACCGCCTACACGTCGGCCGGCGAGGTCCCCGAGGGGGACTGACCCGACGACCGGGCGGCCGGACGTGCCGGGCTCAGGCCCAGCGGCGCAGGGCCCGGCGCTCCAGCAGGCCGAGCAGCCAGTCGGTGAGCTTGCCGAGCACGGCGAGCAGGATGATCGCCAGGATCAGGCGGTCCGTGCGTCCGTTGTTCTGCGAGTCGGTGAGCAGGAAGCCCAGGCCCATCGAGGAGGCGATCAGCTCCGCGGCCACCAGGAACAGCCAGGCCTGGGCCAGGGCCAGCCGCAGGCCGGAGAACACGGCCGGCACCACGGCGGGCAGCTGCACCGTCCGCAGCAGGGACAGCCCGTGGTAGCCGAAGGCCCGACCGGCCTCCACCAGGTGCGGGTCCACATGGCGCAGGGCGGCGTAGACGGTGGTGAACACCGGGAAGAACGCGCCGATCGCGATGAGGGTGACCTTGGACTCCTCGCCGATCTGCATCCAGAGGATCAGCAGCGGCACCCAGGCCAGCGAGGGCACCGCGCGCAGCGCCCCGATCAGCGGGGCGAACAGCGCGTCCGCCCACCGGGACAGCCCGAGCGCGGACCCCACGGCCAGCCCGAGCGCGGCGCCGAGCAGGAAGCCCAGCAGCACGCGCTGGGTGGAGATCCCCACGTGCAGCCACAGGTCGCCCCGCTCCAGCAGGTTGACGCCGGCGCTCAGCACCGCCCCGGGCGAGGGCAGCTGCACCGCGGAGAGCAGCCCGGCGGCCGTCACCGCCCACCACAGCACCAGGAGGACGGCGGGCACGGCCAGCCCCACCACCGCCCGGGCGCCGGGCCGCTCCAGCAGCCGAGACCGGTGCCGCCGGCGCGCCCCCGTGTCGCCGTCGTCGTGACCCGACCGCTCGCGTGCCTCGGGGTCCGTCGTCGCGGCGGGGGTGGTCGGGGCGGTGCTCATCGGATGGCCTCCTCGGCGAAACGGGTGTCCAGGATGCTCGCCAGGGCGGCGTCCACCTGGTGCTGGTAGTCGACGGACCCGGTGTCGACCAGGATCCGTCCGACCCCCGTCAGGGCGTCGAGCAGCTCCTGGCCCGGCACGGGGCTGACGTCCGCGTTGGTGCGTTCGAGGATCACGGTGCGGGCGACGTCGGGGGAGATCTTTGCTGCCTCGGCCAGGATCCCGACGGTCTCGTCCGGGTGCTCGAGCGCCCAGGCGCGGGCGCGTTCGTACGTGTCCAGGACGGTCTGGGCCGTCTCCGGGTCCTCCTCGAGGAAGGACTCCGTGGCGTTGAGGACGGAGAACGTGTTCAGGGCGAGGTCCCGGTACAGGAAGCGGGCGCCCTCGGCCTCGGCCTTGGCCATGATCGGGTCGAGCCCGGACCACGCGGCCACCGAGCCGCCGGCGAGGGCGGCGCGGCCGTCGGCGTGCTGCAGGTTCTGGATCTCGACGTCGGCCGGGTCCACCCCGGCGGCCTGGAGTGCCTGCACGGCGAAGAAGTACGGGTCCGTCCCACGCGTGGCGGCCACCGTGCGGCCCGCGAGCTGGGCGACGTCCGTGATGTCCGAGCCGGGCGGGACCATGAGCGCGGACCATTCCGGTCGCGAGGCGATGCCCACGATGCGCGTGGGCGCTCCGTTGGCCCGGTTCAGCAGCGCGGCCGAGCCGGCCGTCGACCCGATGTCCACGGAGTTCGAGCGCAGGAGCTCGTTCGCCTTGTTGGAGCCGGCGGAGAACACCCAGTTCACCCGGACGCCGCGGGGCGCGAGCGTCTCCTCCAGCCATCCCTGGTGGCGGATCACGAGGGAGAGCGGGTTGTAGGTGGCGTAGTCGATGCTCAGCGTGTCCCGGTCATTCACCGGGCCGGCCCCCGCCTCACCCTGCAGGACGCATCCGCTCAGGCCCAGGGGCAGGGACGCGGCCAGCAGGCCGAGCGCCGTGCGACGGGTCAGGCGTGCGGTGCCGGTGCCGCTCATCGGGCGTGGCTCTCGACGCCGAGGCCCTCGAGGAGCTCGGAGCGCAGCCGGGCCAGGCGGGCGTCCGCGCGGTCGCGGGGACGGGCCCCCGGCACGTCCACGATCCGCCCCACGGTCGCTCCGGGGCGGGCCGCGCCTTCGGGCACGGGGACGTCACGGGAGAGCAGCAGCACGCGGTCGGCGAGCTGCAGGGCCTCCTCCACGTCATGGGTGATGAGCAGGACGGTGGTGCCGGTGGCGGCGTGCACGTCCAGCAGCAGGTCCTGCATCTTCAGGCGCGTCAGGGCGTCGAGGGCGCCGAAGGGCTCGTCGAGCAGCAGCACGCCGGGGCGGCGGGCCAGGGCGCGGGCGAGCGAGGCCCGCTGGGCCATGCCGCCGGAGACCTCCCGGGGGCGGTGCTCCGCGAAGGGCGCGAGGCCCACGAGCTCGAGCAGCTCCTGCACGCGGGCCCGGCCCGCGGCGCGGTCCAGCCCCCGGGGCAGGCCGAGTTCCACGTTGCGGCGCAGGGTGCGCCAGGGCAGCAGGCGCGGCTCCTGGAAGCCGACGGCGGTGCGCTCGTCGTAGGGGCGCACGGGCGAGCCGTCGATCAGCAGCTCTCCGTCGAAGTCCGGGTCCAGGCCGGCCACGGCGCGCAGCAGCGTGGACTTGCCGCAGCCGGAGGCGCCGATCACGGCGAGCACCTCGCCGGGCGCCACGGTCAGGTCCACGTCGCGCAGGACGACGCGTGGTCCGTCCGCGGTGGGGAACGTGCGCCCGACGCCGCGGAAGACGACGTCGAGGCTGTGGCGGTCCTCGTCCCGGACCGGGGTGGAGGCGGTGGCACGGGAAGGCGCGTGCACGCTCATGGAGGGCTCCCATCGTCGCTGCGTCGTCGGTGTCGGCGCCGGACGGAGACGGATGCCAAACAGACCACCGCGGGCCCGGTCGGCTGCAAGTCTGCCCCGCCGCCGGCGCCGGAGGGCCGCACGGGCGTCACACCGGGGGCGCCGGGCCCCGCGCCGATCCCGCGCCGAGCCGGCGCCGAGCCAGCGCCGAGCCAGACGTTTCGGTCGTCTCCGTAGGGTGGAGGCAGCAGATTTCTCTGGCTCAGCGCTGGGGTGTCACTGGCTCAGCGCTGGGACGTCACTGGCTCAGCGCTGGGGTGCCGCTGAGTCGCCGCAGGGACGCCACCCGCGGACGTGCCCTCCGTCACGGTCGGGGCATGTCACGAACCGGGCGCCGCACGCGTGGCCGGGCCCGGCGGGGCCGTCATGAACCCCTGGGCCGGACCGGCTTCCACCGCCGGCCGCGTCAGCGTTGCATGGTGCGGAACCGTCGCTCGCCCGGCCGCGCCCCTGCGACCGGGCGGCCCTGGAAAGGAGACCCATGAGCACCGCCGAGAACGCCGGGGCCGGAGCACCCACCCGCCCGGACGAGCACCGCGCGATCCTCTTCAACGCATTCGACATGAACTGCGTCGCCCACCAGTCCCCGGGTCTCTGGCGTCACCCCGACGACCACGCCCGGGACTACAACACCCTGGGCTACTGGACGCACCTGGCGCAGACGCTGGAGAAGGGCCTGTTCGACGGCCTGTTCATCGCCGACGTCCTCGGCCCGTACTCCGTGTACGGCGGCACCTCCGAGGCCGCCATCAGGACCGGCGCGCAGACCCCCGTGAACGACCCGTTCCTGCTCGTCTCCGCGATGGCCGCGGTCACCGAGCACCTCGGCTTCGGCGTCACCGCCGGCACCGCCTACGAGCACCCCTACCCGTTCGCCCGCCGCCTCGCCACGCTCGACCACCTCACGGGCGGCCGCGTGGGCTGGAACGTGGTCACCGGCTACCTGCCCTCCGCCGCCCAGAACATGGGCCAGGACGACCAGATGGAGCACGACGAGCGCTACGAGCACGCCGACGAGTACCTCGACGTCGTCTACAAGCTCCTCGAGGGCTCGTGGGAGGACGACGCCGTCGTCTACGACAAGGAGTCCGGCGTGTTCGCGGACCCGGCCAAGGTCCACGACATCGCCCACGAGGGCCGGTACTTCACCGTGCCCGGCCACGCCGTCACCGAGCCGTCCGTGCAGCGCACCCCCGTGATCTACCAGGCCGGCGCCTCGACGCGCGGCCGCGCCTTCGCCGGCAAGCACGCCGAGGCCGTGTTCATCAACTCCCCCACGAAGGAGCTGGCGGCCGCCACCGTGAAGAAGATCCGCCAGGCCCTGGTGGACGCCGGCCGTGACCCGTACGACGTGAAGATCTTCGCGATGCAGACGATCGTCACCGGGGCCACCGACGAGGACGCGCGGGCCAAGTACGACGACCTGGCGCAGTACGTGGACCCGCTGGGCGGCCTCGTGCTCATGTCCGGCTGGATGGGCATCGACCTGTCCCAGTACGACCTGGACGAGCCGATCGGGGACGTGAAGTCGAACGCCATCCAGTCCGCCGTGGAGACCTTCCAGAAGGCCTCCGGCACGGATGAGGAGTGGACCGTGCGCAAGCTCGCCGAATGGGTGGGCATCGGCGGCTTCGGCCCCGTGATCGTGGGCGGCGGCGAGTCCGCGGCCCGTCAGCTCGTCGAGTGGGCCGACGAGACCGACGTGGACGGCTTCAACCTCGCCTACCACATCACCCCGGGCGCCTTCGAGGACGTCGTGGAGTTCGTGGTGCCGGCGCTGCAGAAGCTCGGCCGCTACAAGACCGCGTACACGGACGGCACGCTGCGCCACAAGCTCTTCGGCCGCGGCGACCACCTGCCGCAGAACCACCACGGCGCATCCTTCGCCCTGCGCCGCCGGTAGGGTGACGCCAATGGCCGCGGCGCCCTGCCTCGGCCGGCAGCAGCCCCAGGAGGAGAACATGCAGCGCAGACGTGCCGTCCGCGCGGCCGGGCTCGGCGTCGTGGGCGCCCTGGCCTTGGCCGGGTGCGCATCCGAGCCGCAGTCGGCGGGGGAGGCCTGGCATCAGGCCCGCACCCAGTTGGACGAGGCCGAGACCGTCCGACTCGAGACCGCCTACACCACCGGCCGTCAGGGCCCGCACTCGGTCCGCTGGGACATCGCCGGCCGGCTCGACGGCGGCGACGCCGAGTCGAAGGGCGTCATGCAGGTCGGCCGGGACTCACACATCACCATGGAGTCCCGCCAGGTCGGCGAGGATGTGTTCGTCCGGGTCGACGTGGACGGCTCCGACGTCCCGGACGACGTCCAGGTGATGTACTCCGACCCGCAGTGGCGCCGTGTCCCGGCCGGTGAGGGGCAGGAGCCGCCCCTGAAGGCCCTCCTCGACCAGGTGGGCTTCCCCGCGGCGGACGCCCTCGACGGCGCCCAGGTGCGCGCCGAGGAGGTCGACTGGGACGGCGGCACGGCCTACCGCTATGCCGTGCCCGAGGAGGTCGCCGACGCGGCGATGGCCGAGGGCGACGCCACCCGGGTGCACTCCTTCACGGTGGACGACGACGGCGAGCTGGTCGCGCTCACCGTCGACGACGGCCGGGCCACCCAGCAGTACGCCCTGAGCGACTGGAACCAGATCGAGCCGGCCGAGGCGCCGGAGGAGGTGGCCGAGTGAGGCAGCGCCAGACCCAGACCCGCCGCACCCGCCGCGGCCTGTCCCTCGCCGCCGTCGGGGCGGCCGCCCTGCTGCTGACCGGCTGCGCCTCGGGCGACGACGCCCCCGGCGCCTGGGACCGCGCCCGCACCCAGCTCGAGGAGGCCGACTCCGTCCGCATGGTCACCGAGCTGCGGTCCGAGGCCCCGAGCAACGGCCGCGCGGTCCCGGACTCGGTGGACATCTCCGGTCCCGTGGACGGCTCGTCCATGCGGTACGTGTCCGTGTACCAGGACGACGGCCTGATCACCCGGGACGAGTCCCGGATCGTGGACGGCACCGCGTACTCCCGATTCACGGTGGAGCGCGCCGGCGCGAGCGGCGAGGACCGCCCCGCCTATGTGGAGCGCTGGACCGCCACCCCGTACGAGAGCGATCCCCGCGCCACCGGCATGGGCGCGATGGTGAGCTCGCTGCTGGGCTCCCTGCCGGAGTCGGGCGGCCTGGACGACGTCGAGGCGGACGCGGACGGCATCCGCCGCAGCGGTCAGGACGCGATCCGCTACGTGCTGGACGAGCCCGTCTCGGGCCCGCAGGAGGGCGTGGCGCTGACCGCGTTCACGGTGTCCAAGGAGGACGGCCGCCTGCTCACCGTGGAGACCGAGTCCGCCGGCACGAAGGCCGTGGTGACCCTCTCCGAGATGGGCGAGGTGGATCCGGTGCAGGCCCCGCCGGCCGACGAGGTCCTGAAGCAGGACGGCTGACCCGGCCCACGACGACGGCGGCCCGCCTCCCCGAGGGGAGGCGGGCCGCCGTGTCTGCGCGGGTCAGCGCGTCAGCGGACCCTCGTCACCCAGCGGGGTGGACGGGTCCGAGACGGTGTCCGGCTCGGCACCGTGGCGGGCCGCCGAGGTGACGTTGTCGTTGTTGGACTCGGTCACGCGATCTTCGCGGACGTCGTTCTTCTTGTCGTTGCCCTGCATGGCATCCTCCACCTTCGTCGTGGCCTTCTGCACCGGATCGGACTTCTTCACCTCAGCGAACTTCTGCTGGGCGGTCTCCTGGACCTGGCCGACCTTCTCCTGGGTCTTGGGGTCGTTCCAGAGCTTCTGGGCGTTCTGGGTCATCTTCTCGAGGTTCTTGCGGCCCTCGGCGGAGCCGAGCAGGTAGCCGAGTGCGGCGCCGAGGCCCAGGGTGATGAGGCGCATGGGTGGTCTCCTTCGTGTGTCGGGACCGCGTCGACCCTCTTGGACGGGCCGGGCGGCGCGCTGGCGCGCTGTCCTGGGATCACTCTGGTCACCGGAGCCCGCCGCGTCAACGGTTGAGGCGCACGGCCGCGCGAGGGTCGGGGGCGTTCGTCCCCGCCGTCCCGTCCCACGACGACGGCCGCCCACCCCCGGGGGTGAGCGGCCGTCGTCGTGCCGGGGCCCGTGGGGCCACGGGGTCAGCCGAAGTGCTTCGGCAGGGTGGCCTCCCAGGCCTCGCGCAGCTCCGTGATCGGCAGGGTGAAGGCGTCCTGGACCTCGAGGGCCGCGGAGTCGGCGTCCACCACGCCGATGCGCACGGCCGCGTAGCCGCGGGCCGTGGTCATGTCGGTGAACCGGACCTCCTCGGTGCGGGGCACGGCCACGACGGCGCGCGCCTGCGTCTCGGAGAACAGCGCGGTGAACAGGTCCACGCCGTCGCGGCGCAGCACCTCGTCCAGCACCACGCGGGCGCCCACGCCGAAGCGCAGCACCATCTCGGACAGGGTGGCCGCGAGGCCGCCGCCGGAGACGTCGTGGGCGGCGTCGATCATGCCGTCCCGGGACATGTTGACCAGCAGCTCGCCGAGCAGGCGCTCCTTCTTCAGGTCGACCTTCGGGGGCAGGCCGCCGAGGTGGCCGCGCAGGCGCGCGAACTCGGAGCCGTCCAGCTCGTCCGCGGTCTCGCCCAGCAGGTAGATCGCCTGGCCGTCCGCGTCCGGGGCGAAGCCGGACGGGGTGCGGCGCAGGACGTCGTCGAGCTGGCCGAGCACCGCCACCGTGGGGGTGGGGTGGATCGGGGTGCTGCCCGTCTGGTTGTACAGGGACACGTTGCCGCCGGTCACCGGGATGCCGAGGGTCTGGCAGCCGTCCGCCAGGCCGCGCACGGCCTCCGCGAACTGCCACATCACGTCCGGGTCCTCGGGGGAGCCGAAGTTCAGGCAGTCGGAGACGGCCAGGGGCACGGCCCCGGCGGTGGTGACGTTGCGGTACGCCTCGGCCAGGGAGGCCTGCGCGCCCGTGTACGGGTCCAGGTAGGTGAACCGGTCGTTGCAGTCCGTGGCCAGGGCCACGCCCATGCCGGTCTCCTCGTCCACGCGCACCACGCCCGCGTCGTCCGGGGCCGCCAGGGCGGTGTTGCCGCGGACGTAGCGGTCGTACTGGCGGGTGATCCAGGAGGTGTCCGCCAGGTTCGGGGAGCTCATCAGCTCCACGACGGCGGCGCGCAGCTCCTCGCCCGTGGCGGGCAGGTGCTGACCGGCCTCGGAGGAGCGGAACGTGTCCGCCTGGAGCTCGTCCTGCCAGGCCGGACGCGCGTACGGGCGCTCGTAGACCGGGCCGTCGTGGGCCACGGTGCGCGGGTCCACGTCGACGATGACCTCGCCGTCCCAGGTGATGATCAGGCGGCCGTCACCGGTGACCTCGCCCAGCCACGAGTACTCGACGTCCCACGTGGCCATGACGGCCTCGAACGCGGCGACGTTCTCCGGCGTCACCACGGCCATCATGCGCTCCTGCGACTCGGACATGAGGATCTCGCCCGGGGTCAGCGTGGAGTCGCGCAGCAGCACGTCCGTCAGCTCCACGCGCATGCCGCCCTCGCCGTTGGACGCGAGCTCGGAGGTGGCGCAGGAGATGCCGGCGGCGCCGAGGTCCTGGATGCCCTCGACGAGGGAGTCGCGGAACAGCTCGAGGCAGCACTCGATGAGCACCTTCTCGGAGAAGGGGTCACCGACCTGCACCGAGGGGCGCTTGGCGGGCTTGCCGTCGCCGTCGAAGGACTCGGAGGCCAGCACGGAGGCGCCGCCGATGCCGTCACCGCCGGTGCGGGCACCGAACAGGACCACCTTGTTGCCCACGCCGGAGGCGTTGGCCAGGCGCAGGTCCTCGTGCTTGAGCACGCCCACGGCGAGGGCGTTGACGAGCGGGTTGCCCTGGTAGATCGGGTCGAAGCGGGTCTCGCCGCCGATGTTCGGCAGGCCCAGGGAGTTGCCGTAGCCGCCGATGCCGGCCACCACGCCGTGGAACACGCGGGCGGTGTCCGGGTGGTCGATCGCGCCGAAGCGCAGCGGGTCCATCACGGCCACCGGGCGGGCGCCCATGGAGATGATGTCGCGCACGATGCCGCCGATGCCCGTGGCCGCGCCCTGATAGGGCTCCACGTAGGAGGGCGAGTTGTGGGACTCGACCTTGAACGTCACGGCCCAGCCGTCACCGAGGTCGGTCACGCCGGCGTTCTCGCCGATGCCCACCATCATGTGCTGCTTCATCTCGTCGGTGAGCTTCTCGCCGAACTGGCGCAGGTGCACCTTAGAGGACTTGTACGAGCAGTGCTCGGACCACATGACCGAGTACATGGCCAGCTCGGCGGCGGTGGGTCGGCGGCCGAGGATCTTCTTGATCTCGGCGTACTCGTTCTCCTTCAGGCCCAGCTCGGCCCAGGGCTGCTCGACGTCCGGCGTCGCCTGGGCGTCCGCGACCGTCTCGATGTTGAACTGCTGGCTCATGCATGGCCTCCACGGCTGGCGAGGGTGGTCAGGACGGAGGTGAAGAAGCCGAGGCCGTCCACGCCGGAGCGGGGGCCGGCGGCGGTGTCCGGGCCGAAGCCCGGCTCCACGGCGTGCTCCGGGTGCGGCATCAGGCCGACGACGTTGCCGGCCGGGTTCGCGATGCCCGCGATGTCCCGGCGCGAGCCGTTCGGGTTCCAGCCCTGATAGCGGAACACCACGCGGCCCTCGGCCTCGAGGGCGTCGAGGGTCGTCTCGTCCGCCACGTACTGGCCGTCCTGGTTCTTCAGGGGCACGGTGATGGTCTGGCCCTGCTCGAAGTCGCGGGTCCACACGGTGTCCGCGCTCTCCACGACCAGCTCCTGGTCGCGGCAGATGAAGTGCAGGTGGTCGTTCTTGATCATCGAGCCCGGCAGCAGGTGTGACTCGGTGAGGATCTGGAAGCCGTTGCAGATGCCGAGCACCGGCAGGCCGTCCGCCTCGCCCTCGGGGCCGCCGGCCGCCGTCGCCACCGCGTCCATCATGGGGGCGAAGCGCGCGATCGCGCCGGCGCGCAGGTAGTCGCCGTAGGAGAAGCCGCCCGGGATCACGACGGCGTCCACGCCGGCGAGCGTCCGCTGCGGGTCCGCGTCGGCGTGCCACAGGGAGACGGGCTCGGCGCCGGCCAGGCGGACGGCGCGCAGCGCGTCCACGTCGTCCAGGGTGCCGGGGAAGGTGATGACGCCGATGCGCGCGCCGCTGAGCGGCGTCGTCGGCGTCGAGTAGTCGCCGATGAGGGGGAGCTCGGTCATCGGGCGCCCTCGGCCTCGTCCAGGACGGCCACGTTCACGACGTCCTCGATGACGGGGTTGGACAGCATCTCCTCGGCGGCCGTGCGCGCCTGGGCGAGGATCTCGTCGGTGACCTCGCCCTCCACGGTGAGCTCGAACCGCTTGCCCTGGCGGACCTGGCTGAACTCGGTGAAGCCGAGGCGGGGCAGGGCCCCGTTGATCGCCTTGCCCTGCGGATCGAGGATCTCGGGCTTGGGCATGACGTCGACGACGATGATGGGCATGAACACGCTCCTGGGTGCGGGACGATGCCGCGGAGCAGGAGGGTGTGATGCCGTCTCACGCCCGGCCCGGGGCGCTCCGCGTGCTTGCCCGTCCAGTCTACTCGGCCGCCCGGACGCGGGATCGTGGGTGTGATGGGGGCGGCACGCGGCAGCCGGCCCGGCGTAGCCTGGCGGCATGAGACCTCAGCAGACCCGTGTGTCCCCGCTCGGCCGACGCCGGCCGATCAGCCCGCTCGGCCCCGCGCTGCTCGCCGCGGCGGCCGGCGTCGTGCTGACGGGAGTGCGCCGCATCACGGCCCGCTCCGCCCGGCGTCGCGCGACCGGACGCCCGCGTCGGTGACCCGTCCCGAGCCCTGCCCCTGCGGGTCCGGAGCCGGGCTCGCGGCGTGCTGCGGTCGCCTGCAGGCGCGTTTCGCCCAGGACGGCGCCCTGACCGCGCCCACCGCCGAGGCGCTCATGCGCTCCCGGTACACGGCGTTCGCGCGGCTGGGCGAGGCCGGGCCGGCAGAGGTCCGGGCGATGGCCGACTACCTCGCCGCGACCTGGGCCCCCGAGCATCGACCCACCGCGGCCGAGCTGCTGCCGGCCGCGGGGGAACCGGCGCCGCGGTTCACCCGCCTGGCGGTGCTGGACGTGCGGGACGGCGGGCCGTTCCAGGACGCCGGGACCGTGGAGTTCGTGGCCGTCGGCACGGGGGCCGAGGGGCGGTTCCGACTCCATGAGGTCAGCCGGTTCCGCCGTGAGGACGGGATCTGGCGCTACGTTAACGGCGACGTGCGCTGAGGCCGGGGCGGCGCGTCGGACGGCGGCCGGCAGTGACGCGTCAGAAGGCGGAGAAGATCCCGGCGCCCACGCTGAGGACCAGGCCCAGGATGGCGATCCACGCCACCAGGGTGACGATCGGGCGGGGGCGACGCGGGGCGCCGTCGTGCCAGTCCACGCCCTCCAGCTCCGGAGGGGTGCGCAGCTCTCGATCCATGGCCCCAGCCTCTCATGCCCCACGCCGCCCCGGGCCCAACGCGGGTTGACTTGTCACGGGTGCTGGGCGCCTGGACCCGCGAGAACTCAACCCGCGTTGCCGTCCGGGGTGAACAGGTCCTCGATCCGCCGCCCGAACACGGCCGCGAGGCGGAAGGCGAGCGGGAGCGAGGGGTCGTAGCGGCCCTTCTCGAGGGAGATGACGGTCTGCCGGGAGACGCCGAGCTCGTCGGCGAGCCGCTGCTGCGACCAGCCGAGGCGGGCACGCTCGTCGGGGATGGTGTTCTCCACGGCTCAGCCCCGGCGCTTCTGGAGCGCGTAGCGGACGGCCACCGAGGCGCCCGCGAAGAGGAGCAGCCCGGCGCCCACGAGGGGGAGGCTGGGCTGCCACCCCGCCAGGGCGACGACGAACGTGCCCAGGCCCAGCACCACGAGCAGGTCGCCGAACGCGCCGGACTGCGCCTTCTCGAGCCACCGGCCTTCGATGGTCTCCTCGGTGTCCCGGACGGCGCCGCGCAGGGTGGTGCGGTCCACGAGGAACAGCCAGGCGAGGGCTGCGCCGACCGGGAGCGCCGACGCCGCCATGACCGCGCCCGTGACCGCCGGGAAGCGGGGACCGGCGTCGCCCTGGCTCGAGGCCAGACCGTAGGACGCGGCCCCGATCAGCAGGGCGATGACGACGCCGGCCACGAGGCTGACGAGGATCAGTCGCCCGGACCCGCCGCCCAGACGGGCGGAGCGGCCCCAGCGGGGGCGGCGGTCGCGGGCGAGGTCGGTGGTGGTGTGCGGCGTGGTGGCCATGGCGGTCCCTCCGGGGCGGGGCCGGGGTTTGTCCCCGTCGTGTGAAGCAAGCTTGACAGTAAAGAGAGTTTGACGTCAAGTCTGCTTGACGGTGGCCCGACAGGGCGGCGGCGGAGCTGGGCCTCGCCGTGGACGCCTCCACCGCCGCCCACGATGCTGGCCGCATGGCCTTCGAGGTGCACCCGCTCACCGCCGACCGCTTCGACGACTTCGCGCACGTCGTCAACCCGAACCGCCGCGCCACGCACTGCTGGTGCCTGTCCCCCCGGCTCTCAGCGCCGCAGAGGCACGCGCCCGGCGACCCCCGCGAGGACACCATGCGGGCGCTCGCTGCGGGGGAGCCTGCGCCCGGCGTCGTCGGTACTCGGACGGCGAGCCCGTCGCGTGGTGCAGCATCAGCCCGCGCAGCGCGATCCCGCGGCTCGTGATGCGACACATCCGCGGGTGACCCGGCCCTCCGCCGTCCGTCCGCCCGTCCGGCCAACGCGGGTTGACTTGTCGCGGGTCTGGGCGGTGAATACCCGTGACAAGTCAACCCGCCTTGCCCGGGGTGCCGCGCCCTTGGCTCGAGTGGAGTCGTCCCCGCCCGCCCCGGCCCGTTCCTGAGGAGCCGCCATGTCCCTCCGTCTCTCTCACACCACGTGGGACGCGCTGGACCCCCACGCCATCGCCGAGTTCTGGCGCGCGCTGCTCGGCTGGGAGGTCGACGAGCCTCACCTCTACCGCCCGGGGTCGGACGAGTGCTCACTCGTCGGCCCTGACGGGCAGGTCGTCCTCTTCTTCCGCGTCCCGGACGCCAAGCGCGTGAAGAACCGCGCCCACATGGACCTGCGCGCGGCCGCCGGCTCGACGCGCGACGCCGAGATCGAGCGGGCGCTCGCCCTCGGCGCCGCGATGGTCGACGACCGCCGCGTCGACCTCGGCTGGGCCGTCCTCGCCGACCCCGAGGGCAACGAGTTCTGCATCCTCGACGGCTGAGCCGACCCCACGACGGCCCGGCGTCTCCGCGGGGGAGTCGCCGGGCCGTCGGGGCGGACCGGGTACCGGGTGCCCGGGCCGTCCGCGGCGGCGGTGGTGTGGCGGGAGTGGTTCGCGGTCATGGGGCCCTCCTGTGGTCGATGCCCTGGGCAGGTGGCCCGGCCCGCCTCGGAGGCCCTGGGGGCGTCCGACCGGACGTTGTGAAGCAAGCGTGACAGTCAAGTGACCTTGTCGTCAAGGGAGCTTGACGCCGGGGCCCGCACGAACTCCTCCCACGTCATGGGCGGGGTCAGCCCGAGCCAGGCCGGTTCGAGACGGAATCCGAGGGCCGCGTTCATCCGCAGGGACGCCGCGTTGGCCTCGGCACCGCCGGTGCCCCACTCGCGCCCACCGCGGGCATGGGTCGCCAGGACAGTCGCCGCCTTGACGGCCTTCGCCACGCCACGGTTCTCGTGCTCGGACGCGACCGCGGTGCGGTCGACCTCCCACCGGTCAGGGGAGCGGAACGTCAGGGTGAATCCGATGAGCACGCCTCCCTCGAAGGCCCCCACGGCGAGCCCCTCTGGGGTGGACATTCGGGCCTCGAGGTCGTCCGGCAGCGGCTCGTGACGGGAGCCGTCGGTGTGCGGGAACCGGGGAGCCGCTTCCTCGTCGAGGGCGCGCAGGGCAGGCAGGTCGACGGCGGTCAGTCTCCGGACCTCGATTCCCCGCGCTTCGGCCGCCGCGACGTGGCCACGGTAGGGCGCCAGGTCGGCGTCGTCGTCGAGGTGGAGGCGCGCGCCCCAGGAGCGGGAGCGCACGCTCCACCCGGCGTCGAGCAGCGCGGCGGCCTCGGCCGAGTCTTCGCGGTGCACGCGGGCGTCCGCCCGTGGGTCGGTCACGGGGGTGAGCATCGACCACGGGATGCGCCCGGAGACGGCCTTGCCCGGATAGACGTGCGGGAACTCGGCCGAGTGGGGATCGGAGGGGTCTCCCGGCTCACGCCGCACCCGCAGGCCGGCCCCGGCCAGTTCGTCCTCGTCCAGGCCGACGACGAACGCGTCCGGCCGGTCCGGGTAGATCGCCGCGCCGACCATTCCCACCTGGGCGGCGTCGTCGGAGGCGTGGAGGAAGCCGACGTCGTCGATCGAGGCGCCGCGCGTCGATGCCGTGTAGCGGCCGGTGCGACGCGCGGCGGCCCAGTCCTCCGGGAGGGTGATGTGCAGGATCATGGCGCGAGGCTATCGGCCTCGGCGTCGACGCCACCCCTCCGGCTGCCCATCGCGGGTTGAGTTATCGGGGGTGTGGGGCGGCGGCACCCGCGACAACCCAACCAGCGTTGCAGGGCCGCCCCGGGCGCGACGACGGCCCGGCGTCTCCGCGGGGGAGTCGCCGGGCCGTCGGGGGCGAGCCGGGTGCCGGGGTGCCCGGGCCGTCAGTCCTCCAGGAAGGCCTCGACGTCCGGGGTCACCGCGCGGGAGTCGATCAGCTGACGCTCGATCGCGTCGTGGGTGATCCGGTTGGCCTCGCGCACGGCGTCGGTGCGCATCGAGATCTTGATGTCGCCCTTGTGCGTCGGGGTCCCGGCCACCTGGACCGGCTGGGTCTCGAGCGGCAGCGGGACGGCGTCGCACAGCGACTTCTCGGCCGGCTGGGCGCCGGTCAGGAAGTAGTCACGGATGGGCGCGTCCACGCACTCGGTGCGGTACGGGAACAGGCCGTGGGTGCCCTCGTTGTCCACGGAGATCAGGGACGTGTTGCGCAGCACGCCGGCGGCGCGGTGGCCGCCCTCGTACGGGGTCGCCGCGTCCAGCTCGGACTGCACGATCACGGTGTTCGGGGCGCCCTTGCCACCGGGCTGGGCGGGCATGGAGGTCTGGGCGGGCCAGTACATGCACTCCGACGGGCCCATCAGCACACCGATCCACGGGGCCTTGCGGCCGAGGTCGTCCACCCACGAGGTCCAGTATCCCTGCGAGGTGTTCCACTGGCCGTCCTGGCAGCGGATCGCCGAGAACGCGCCCTCGAAGGTGACGGCGTCACCGGCCTGGGTGGCGGCGACGAGCTGCTCGCGCTCGCCCACGGTCTCCAGGCCGCGGGCGGCGAAGCGGTCGAAGGAGTCGCGCTCCTCGGCCGGCAGCGACGCACGGGCCTCGGCCAGGATGCGCTCGATCTGGGTGCGCTGCCCCGCGGGGTCCGTGGCCGCGGCCTCGGACTCCATGATGCGGATGTAGGCGGCGATGACGGACCCGGCGTCGAGGTACTGGGACGTGTCGTACATGGCCGGCAGCAGGAACGAGCCGGCGACGATCATGCCGAGCTGGGTGCGGGTGCCGCCCACGTCCTCCCAGCGCTGCCGGATCTGCATCGGGTCGTCCCCGAGGCCGAAGATCTCGTCGTGCCGGGCCACGTAGGGGAGCATCGCGTCCTGGAACTGGCGGTCGCGGGAGCGCGGCTGCAGGTCCCAGGTGGTCTGGAGCCCGTCGCGGGAGATGTCGACGGCGGAGTCCAGCAGGAACCGGTGCGCGTGCTGGGGGAAGACGCGCTGGTACCAGCTGCCCAGCCACGTGCCGTACGAGTAGCCGATGTAGGAGGTCTTCTCCTCGCCCAGGACGGCGCGGATGAAGTCCATGTCGTACACGGTCTGCTCGGTGGTGATGTACGGGGTGAGCTCGTTCTCGAGGCAGGCGTCGACCTGGGCCTTCGTGTCCTGCCACACGTCGTGCTCGGGGTTCGGCGTGTAGGTGCACTCCAGGGCGGTGGACTGGCCCACGCCGCGGGGGTCGAAGCCGATGAAGTCGTACTGTTCCGCGAGCTCCGGGGCGCGCTCGGCCATGGCGGGGCCCCAGGGCAGGCCGGAGCCGCCCGGGCCGCCGGGGTTGACCAGCGCGATGCCCTGGCGGTCGGGGTTGCCCTTCGAGGTCTCGGTCTTGGCCACGCGCAGGGTGATGGTGTGGCCGTCCTCGGGGTTCTTCCAGTCCCGCGGCACCGTGACGTCGGAGCACGCGGTGCCGGGGATCGCGTTGAACCGGGCGTTGAGGCTCTCGCTGCCGAAGTCGCAGGCCTCCCAGTCCAGCGTCTGGCCCACGAGGTGCGGCGCGAGCGCGGCGGCGTCGTTGACCTTGTTGCCGCGCGTGGCGGAGAGGTCGTTGGAGCGGGCCTGGCCCTGCGATGCGGACCCGTTGCCGTTGCCGTTGCCGGTGCCCGGCGCGGAGAGCGCGGGGGCGGCGGCCGCGACGGCGAGCGAGACGGCCGCGACGGCGGCGGCGAGCGTGGTGCGGCGGCGAGCTGGAACGGTTCTGGTCACGTCAGGTCCTCGAGTCGTTCGGCGCGGAGAGGGCCGGGGCGGTCACCGGATGACGCGAGTGATGCGCCTCACAGCCTGTAGAGCGGCCATCCTAATCATGGACGTGCGCTGGAAGTCCACTCGGCGTCCGGCCCGGTCCCAGGGGCCGCCCCCACGGCCTCGTCCAGCACCGCCAGCAGCCGCACCCGCAGCGCCTGCCCCCGCTCGGCGAACTCGCGCTGCCGCCGCGCGTACTCGGCACGCCCGGTCGGCTCCTCGATCCGCACGGCCGCGTAGCCGCCGCACCCGTCGGAGAGGTCGTCCACCCCGGTCAGGTCGTACGGCGAGGCCTCCATGTCCAGCCGGCGGATGTCCCACGCGAGGTCGAAGCAGTCCGCGAGCAGGCCCGAGGCGACCACCGGCACCAGCTTGTACGCCCACTTGTACAGGTCCATCCCCGCGTGCAGGCAGCCGGGCTGTTCCATCTCCCGCATCCCGGCGCGCGTGGGCAGGACGCCGTCGTCGCCCTCGTTGCGGTCGCGGGCCTCGGGCGCGAAGAACCGGAACGCGTCGAAGTGCGTGCACCGGATCCGCGAGCCCTCCACCACCGCGTCCGTCCCCTCGGCCCCGAGCCGCAGCGGCAGCTGGGAGTGCCGCACCCCGTGCACGTCCGAGCGGTACGCCATCGCCCACTCGTGCAGCCCGAAGCAGCCCAGGCGCGGCGCCCGCTCCGCCGTGCGCGCGAGCAGTTCCCGGGTGAACGCCACCCCCGACGCGCGGTCGGCCAGCACCGCCGCCACGTCCACCAGCCAGCCGCCCACCGGGTGGCCGTCGACGACGGCGCCCGGCACCTCACCGGCCTCGACGCGCCGGTAGTGCTTCCATTCGGCCCGCGGGGTCGTGCCCAGCTCGGCCGCCTCGGCGCGAGCCGCGGCGCCGTCGTCGTCCGCGAGGAGGACCCCCGGCCCGGGGTGCCAGCGCTGCAGCGCGGCGGGGGAGTGCGTGTAGTAGCCGAAGAGGAAGTCCTGCACCGGGTGCTTCTCGCCGCGCATTCGCAGGGCCACCAGCGGGTCCGTGCGTCGGGCGATGCGCTCGCGGTGCGCCCGCGCGTGGGCCCGCCACACGTCGGCGGGCAGGGCGACGACGGCGGTCGGCGGGGGCGCGGGGGCGGTGCGTGGCTCGGGCATGGCCCCACCATCCTCCCCCGTGGCGCTCCTCGGGAGCGAGCGGGTCCGCGACGCCGACGCGGGGAGCGCACTCCGGCGGCCCCAATTCGACGGTCCTGGACGTTGCCTGGCAAAGATCTGGTCAAACGCCCTACCGGACGGTAGATTGCACATGTCTCGCTGTGGTGCCCATCACATGGGCGCCGATCTCCCCGTCCCCCGGCGTCATCCCCGCCGGCGTGCCACGGGTGAGAGCTGGGCGGACCTTGATGAGAAAGGCGGAGGCAATGCCTCAGAACCCCACCCCTGCCCGGCGCCGTCGGGCCCTGGCCGCGGCCGTCGCCGGCGCGAGCCTCGTGGCCGCTCCCGCGCTCGCGGTGTCGGCCACCGCCGTCGAACTGCCCGACGGCAGCACCGTCTCCAGCCCGCAGGGCGAGGTGCAGGTCCAGCAGCAGTTCGAGGACGGCCGCTACTTCGTGGTCCTGAAGGACCAGCCGTCGGTGACCGCCCCCGAGGCCGGCGCCGTTCCGGGCGCCGCCCCGAAGGCGAAGTTCGACCCCTCGCACCCGCGCGTGAAGAACTACGAGGCCAAGCTCCAGCGCCAGCAGGCGAAGGTCGCGAAGACCCACGGCGCCAAGGCCGAGATCTCCTTCCAGCGCGCCGTGAACGCGTTCGTCGCCGAGCTGACCGCCGAGGAGGCCCAGGCGATCGCGAAGGACCCGGCCGTGCTCGGCGTCGCACCGGACGAGCAGGTGGCCCCGGACTACAGCTCCACCGAATTCCTCGGCCTGCCCGGCAAGAAGGGCACCTGGAAGTCCGTGTACGGCAAGGCCGAGAACGCGGGCAAGGGCGTGGTGGTCGGCGTCATCGACTCCGGCATCCACCCGGACAACCCGTTCATCGACGGTCAGCCCGTCCAGCCGCTCAAGGGCAAGGCCAAGGTCGGCGTGCCGTACCGCACCGCGGACGGCCAGATCGCCGTGCTCAAGGCGGACGGCACCACCGCCACGGCCGAGTGCGAGACCGGCCCGGACTTCCCGGCGTCGTCGTGCGACTCCAAGCTGATCGGCGCCTACGCCTTCTCCGACGACTTCGAGCGCTTCGTCCCGGTGGACGAGCGGGCCCCGGAGGAGCGCATCTCCCCGCTGGGCGTGTTCTCCCACGGCACCCACGTGGCCACCACCATCCTCGGCAACACCGGGGTGGAGCAGACCATCGACGACGACTCCTTCGGCGAGGGCGCGGGCGTGGCCCCGGCCGCCCACCTGATCTCCTACAAGATCTGCTGGGAGGACACCGACCCGAACACCGGCGGCTGCTACACCTCCGCCTCCGTGGCCGCCGTCGAGCAGGCCATCGAGAACAACGTGGACGTGCTGAACTACTCGATCTCCGGCTCCAACACCTCGATCGTGGACCCGGTGGCCATGGCCTTCAAGTCCGCCGCCGAGGCCGGCATCTTCGTGGCCGCCTCCGGCGGCAACTCCGGCCCCGGCCCGAACACCGTGAACCACGGCTCCCCGTGGCTGACCACCGTGGCCGCGGAGACGTTCTCCAACGAGCTCACCGCCACCGTGCAGTTCTCCGACGGCACGCAGCTCCGGGGCGCCTCCTCGGCCCGCACCGGCGTGGGCCCGGCCGAGGTCATCCACGCGTCCGAGGTCGCCGCCGGCGACGCCGAGGCCGCGCGTCTCTGCCTGCCCGGCGGGCTCACCGAGGAGGCCGCCGGCAAGATCGTGCTCTGCGAGCGCGGCGGGAACGCCCGCACCGAGAAGTCGCAGGTGGTGGAGGAGGCCGGCGGCGTCGGCATGATCCTCGTGAACACCCCGTCCGGCTCGCTGGACGCGGACATCCACGCGGTGCCGACCGTGCACATGAACGACAACGGCGTGATCGAGAAGGTGAAGTCCTCCGACCTCACCGCCACGATCGTCCCGGGCGACACCACCGGCCTGCCGGAGGACCCGCTGCCCCAGATCGCCGGCTTCTCCTCCCGCGGCCCGGCCAACGCCGTGAACCAGGAGCTCCTGAAGCCCGACCTCGCCGCCCCCGGTGTGAACGTGATCGCCGGCGTCTCCCCGCTGGACCCCGACTACCACGGCAACACGTTCGGCCTGATGTCCGGCACGTCCATGGCCTCGCCGAACCTGGCCGGCATGGCCACGCTGCTGATCGGCAAGTACCCGGCCTGGTCCCCGATGGCCGTGAAGTCCGCCCTCATGACCACCGCCGGCGACGTGTACAACGCCGACGGCACCGTGAACACGGACAACTTCGCCACGGGTGCCGGCTCCGCCGATCCGGCCGCCGCCGCCCGTCCGGGCCTGGTCTACGACTCCGGCAAGGAGCAGTGGGACGCGCTGCTGCGCGGCGACATCGCCGGCCGTGACGTGAACGTCCCGTCCCTGGCGATCCCCGACGTCGTCGGCTCGGCCACCGTGACCCGCACCGTGACCGCCCTGGAGAACGGCCGCTGGCGGTTCTCTGCGAACGTGCCCGGCTTCGAGGTGACCGCCTCCCCGGCCGTGCTGGACCTGAAGGCCGGCCAGTCCGCCGACGTCGAGCTGACCGTCACCCGCACCGACGCCGCCGTGAACACCTGGACCCACGGCTCCATGTCCTGGACCACCGCCAAGGGCAAGGCCGTCCCGGAGGTGACCTCCCCGGTCACCGTGAAGGCGAAGTCCGCGACCGTCACCTCCGCCGTCGAGGGCTCCGGCGCCACCGGCTCCGCCGACGTGGAGATCACCCCCGGCGTGACCGGTGAGCTGACCCCGCAGGTCCTGGGCCTGGGCAAGGTGGACTCCACCGTGGCCGCCGCCACCGCGAGCAACTCGCTCGAGTCCAGCGCACTGGCCGTGTCCACGGTGACCGTGGAGGAGGGCACCCAGTCCCTGGTGGCCTCGATCAACGCGGGCGCCGCCGGCGCCGACTGGGACCTGTACGTGATCACCCCCGAGGGCAAGCAGCTCTCCCGGGCGACCGCGGACGAGTCCGAGACGCTGACGATCGCCGACCCCGCCCCGGGCGCCTACACCGTGGTCGGCCACCTGTACGCGGCCAACGGCGGCAAGGACACCGGCACCCTCGAGACGCTCAAGCTGCGCGAGGACGCGGGCAACCTCACGGTCTCCCCGAACCCGGTGCCCGTGACCTCGGGCAAGGCCACCGAGGCGACCCTCTCCTGGTCCGGCCTGACCTCGGGCACCTGGAAGGGCCTCGTCACCTGGGACGCGGGCATCACGACCGACGTGACCGTCCAGGTCCCGTGACCGCCGACCCCCTCCGTCCTCGCTGACGGAACGGGAGGAACCGCCCGCACGACGCCGGCCCCGCACCTTCACGCTGAAGGTGCGGGGCCGGCGTCGTTGGTGGGTGGGGCAGCGGCGGGTGCGGCGTCAGCGGCCGGTGCCGCCGTAGACCGTGGCCTCCTCCTCGGCGTCGAGGCCGAAGGCGGCGTGCACGGCGCGGACGGCGTCGTCGAGCTTGCTCTCGGCGGTGACCACGGAGATGCGGATCTCCGAGGTGGAGATGAGGTCCACGTTCACGCCGGCGTCGGCGAGGGCCTTGAAGAAGGTGGCGGAGACGCCCGGGTTGGAGCGCATGCCCGCGCCGATCAGCGAGAGCTTGCCGATCTCCGGGTCCGAGACGATGTCCTGGAAGCCGATCCGGTCCTGGGCGGCGCGCAGGGCGGCCATGGCGTCCTTGCCCTCCACGATCGGCAGGGTGAAGGAGATGTCCGTGCGACCCGAGCCCTCGCGGGAGATGTTCTGCACGATCATGTCGATGTTCACGTTGGACACGGCGATCACGCGGAAGATCTCGGCGGCCTTGCCGGGCACGTCGGGGACGCCGACGATCGTGACCTTGCCCTCGGAGCGGTCGTGGGCGACGCCGGAGACGATGGGCTGTTCCATGGGAGCGCCTTCCTGAAGGGTGATGGTGTCGTTCGGGTCGGGCATGATCCAGGTGCCCTCATGGTCGGAGAAGGAGGAGCGCACGTGCAGCGGCACGCCGAAGCGGCGCGCGTACTCCACGGAGCGCAGGTGCAGCACCTTGGATCCGGAGGCCGCCATCTCGAGGGTCTCCTCGGAGGAGAGCTCGGTGAGCTTGCGGGCGGTCGGCACGACGCGCGGGTCGGCCGAGTAGACGCCGTCCACGTCCGTGTAGATCTCGCACACGTCCGCGCCGAGCGCGGCGGCGAGGGCGACGGCCGTGGTGTCCGAGCCGCCGCGGCCCATGGTGGTGATGTCCTTGGACTCGGGGCTCATGCCCTGGAACCCGGCCACGATGGCCACGCGGCCGGCGTCGAGGGCCTCCTGCACGCGGTGGGGGTTGACCTTGACGATCCGGGCCCGGCCGTACGAGGTGTCCGTCAGCATGCCGGCCTGGGAGCCGGTGTAGGAGCGGGCCTCGACGCCCTCGGCGTGGATCGCCATCGCCAGCAGGGACATGGAGATGCGCTCGCCGGCCGAGAGCAGGATGTCCATCTCGCGCGCGGGCGCGTCCTGCGTGAGCTCGGCGGCGAGGTCGAGCAGCTCGTCCGTGGTGTCGCCCATGGCCGAGACCACGACGCACACGCGGTTCCCGGCCCGGACCGTGTTCGCGACGCGGCGGGCCACGCGCTGGATGCCGGCGGCGTCGGCCACGGAGGAGCCGCCGAACTTCTGGACGATGAGACTCATGGGTCGCTCCGGACGGGGTCGAGGGTCGGTTCGGGCCAAGTCTAGGGGCGCGCACCCGCGCGGGTCCGCCAGGTGAACCCCTGTTCCGGATGCTGGACCCGGCGCCCGCGGCCGGCCATGACGACGGCGCCCGCGGCCCCGCCTGCGACCCCGGTCGGGCTGGGATCGGCGCCGGGATCATCCCCCGGGTGGATCCGCGTCCGTGCACGGCGCGGCAAGGATGGGGCCATGACCGCTCCAGCACCCCCGCCCGCCTCACCCGTCCTGGGGGTGGCCGCCCACGACGGGATCGTGGCCCACGGCCTCGCCCGCTCGTTCGGCGCCGTCCATGCGGTGCGGGACGTCTCCCTCACCGTGCCCACCGGCTCCGTGACGGCCCTCGTCGGCCCGAACGGCTCGGGCAAGACCACGCTCCTGCTGATCCTGGCCACCCTGCTGCGCCCGGACGCCGGCGCCGTGTCCGTGGCCGGGGTGGACGCGGTGCGCGAGCCCGTCGAGGCCCGGCGGCGGCTCGGCTGGATGCCCGACACCCTGGGTGTGTGGGAGGAGCTGACCTGCCACGACATCCTCGCCAGCCTGGGCCGGCTCTACGGCATGGGGAAGGCGGAGGCGTCGGCACGCGCGGACGAGCAGCTCGCGTGGGTCGAGCTCACGGAGTTCGCCCACCGGCCCGCCCGCGTGCTCTCCCGCGGCCAGCAGCAGCGCCTGTCCCTGGCTCGGGCCACCGTGCACCGGCCCTCCGTCCTGCTCCTGGACGAACCCGCCAACGGCCTCGACCCGGCCGCCCGCATCCGGCTGCGGGACGACCTGCGCGCCATGGCCGCAGCCGGCACCGCCGTGCTCGTCTCCTCCCACGTGCTCGCCGAGCTCGAGGAGATGTCCGACCGCGCCGTGTTCCTCCATGAGGGCGCCACGGTGGCCACCCAGGAGTTCCGCGCCGCCGACGACCTCGCCCGCCCCTACCGGATCGCCGGACCCGATCCGACGGCCCGGGACACCCTCGTCCGCGCCCTCGAGACCCGCGGCCTGACCGTCACCGCGGCCACCGGCGCCGGCGCGGGCCAGCGTCGGGACGGCGTCGTGGTGCAGCTGCGGGGCGAGGCCGCCGCGGCCGCGCTGCTCGCGGACCTCGTGCGCGAGGGTGTGCTCGTCAGCCACTTCGCCCCGGAGGGCTCCCGCCTCGAGAACGCCTACCTGGGCCTCCATCTGGAGGGCCCCCGCACCGAAGGAGACCGGCCGTGAGCACCGCCGTCGCGACCTCGATCCACGACCGCCGCCCGCCGCAGCCGCAGCCGGGGGGACGCCTCGGCGCGGCCCAGGCCGTGGCCACCGTGGTGGGCATGGAACTGCGTCAGCGGCTGCGCTCGCGCGGCTGGTACGTGCTGTTGGGCGTCTTCTTCGTGGTGGTGGGGGCGGTGACCCTCGGCGCCCTCGGGCTGCGAAGCCTGGGCGTGACGGAGATGGAGGCGTCCGGCCTGGAGCCGGAGCTGGCGGAGCAGCAGATGCGCGCCCTGGGGCGGACGCTCTTCGACGGCGTCCTGCTCTTCGTTCTCACCCTCTCGCTGCTGGTCTCGCCCGCCCTGGCGGCCAACGCGATCTCGGGCGACCGTGCCGGCGGCACCCTGGCCATCACCCAGGTCACGCTGCTGCGGACCGGGCACCTGATGGCGGGCAAGTGGCTGGCCGCGTGGATCGCCTCCGCCGCGTTCCTCGCGGCCGCGCTGCCGTGGCTGGCGGTCGCAGCCGTGGTGGGGCGCGTGTCCCCGTGGGCCGTGCTGGTGGGGCTCGTGATGATCCTCGTGGAGTTCGGCATGATCGCGGGGATCGGCGTGGCCGTCTCGGCGATCGCCGGGCGCACGCTGTTCGCCGTCGTGGTGACGTACCTGATCGTGGCGGCGCTGACGATCGGCACCCTGGTGGCCTTCGGGCTGTCCCTGCAGTTCCTGCAGACCGAGGTGCGGGCCAACGACGCCGAGTACGGCTCCATGACGGCGGAGCCGTTCACCGAGGCGGAGCTCGAGAAGATGACCCCGGAGGAGGCGGAGCAGGCCTGGGCCGAGTGGGAGGCGGCGCACCCGGAGCTGTACGACGGGATCGCCGACCGGTGCGTCGGCCCGGTGACCACCCGGACGATCCCCGACCCGCGGCGCAGCGGATGGCTGCTCGCGGCGAACCCCTACGCCGTGCTCGCGGATGCCTCCCCCTGGGAGGGCGGGCTCCTCGAGGACGGGACCCGGGCGGAACCCGGGCCGCTCAACCTGCTGTCCGTGGGCCTGCGCTGGACCCAGCGCGACCCCGTCCGGGACGTCGAGTGCCTCGACGGCGAGCTGCGCGGTCTCGACAGCACCGGCGTGCCGGACCGGCAGGGCACCTGGCCGGTGTGGCCGCTCGGCCTGGCGATGCAGGGTGTGCTGGTGGCCGGGCTGGGCTGGTGGGGCCACCGTCGCCTGGACACTCCGGCCGGGCGGCTGCCCGCCGGCACGCGCGTGGCCTGAGCCGGGCCGGCGTCGGGCGGGGCCTGCTCGACGCCGGCCGGTGTCAGCCGCTGATCAGGCGGCGTCCCTCGAAGGCGCGGCCGAGGGTGACCTCGTCCGCGTACTCGAGGTCCCCCCCGACGGGCAGACCGGAGGCCAGGCGCGTGACGCGGATGCCCGTGGCGCCGAGGAGCCGGCCGAGGTAGGTGGCCGTGGCCTCGCCCTCGAGGTTGGGATCCGTGGCGAGGATGACCTCCTGCACGGCCTCGTCCTGCAGCCGGGTGAGCAGCTCGCGGACGTGCAGCTGCTCGGGGCCGATGCCGGCGATCGGGTTGATGGCCCCGCCGAGCACGTGGTACCGGCCCTGGAAGGCGCGGGTGCGCTCCATGGCCATGACGTCCTGCGACTCCTCGACGACGCAGATCTGGGAGCGGTCCCGGCGTTCATCCCGGCAGAGCGAGCACACCTCGTCCTCGGAGACGTTGAAGCAGACCGAGCACAGCCGCACCCTGTCCTTGACCGTGCGGATGGCGTCCGCGAGCCGCAGCATGTCCTCCCGGTCCGCCTCCAGCATGTGGAAGGCGATGCGCTGGGCGGACTTCGGCCCGATGCCCGGCAGGCGGCCGAGCTCGTCGATCAGGTCCTGCACCGCGCCCTGGTACATCCGTCTCCCTCGTCCGATGGTGGGTCTCGTGGGGCGTGCGCCCCGACGCGGCGCCGTGGTCCGGCGCCGCGTCCATCATGCCCGCGGCCCCGGACGGCGTACGGGTGCGTTCGCCTCAGGCGTCGTTCGGGCGTTCCTCGAGCAGACGGCCGCCGAGCACCCGTTCGACGACGGCCCGGCCCACGAGGCCCGAGTCCTCGAGCGGGACGTCGTCGTCGCTGGCGACCTCGTCCTCCCACCCCACCCCGGACGTCGCCGGGGCGGCGGGGCCGGTGTCGGCGGGCCGGGCCGGGCCGCGACCCTGGGCGGCCTCGCGGGCGGCACGGATGGCCGCGGCCCGCGCGTCCAACGACGGCAGCGCCGAGGCGCCCCCGGCGGGCTCGGCGTCGGCGGGGCGCGCCCCGAGCGAGGCCGCGCTCGGCCGCCCCCCGGCGGGGGAGCCCGGCGTGGCGTCCAGGTCGGGGCCGCCGGGAGCGCCGGGGCCGCCGCCCGTCCCGCTGCCGCCGCTCGAGCCCGCGTTCACCGGAGGCTCGAGGGGCCCTCCGGCCCGCAGCCGCTCCATGAGCCGCGGGTACATGCTCGCCGGATGGCCCGAGCCCGGGAAGTCCGAACCGGTCGGGCCGGAAGCCGCGCGCGGCGCGGCGTCCGCGTCGTCGGCGGGCACGCCCGGGTCAGGGGTCGCGTCGGCCGTGGGCGCACCCGTGGGGCGCCGCTGCTCGTCCGAGGACGGGCCGGCGCCCGAGGCGGCCGGGTGGGGATCGCGTCGCTCCGTGGCCGCTGCGTCGTCGTCCGGGGCGGGCGACGGCGTGGCAGGCCGGGCGGAGTCACCGTCCGCGGCCGCGCCCGCGCCGTCGTCGAAACCGGCGGGACGGGTCGCGCCGAAGCGCTTCGCGAACTCCGCGCGCAGCTCCGCCTCCGGACGGGCGAACACGGGGATCGAGTGCTCCTCCTCGCGGACCAGCGGCCCCGGGTCGTAGGCCCGACGGACCTCCTCGGCGCTCGGCTCGCTCTCGCCGGGGGTCGGGGCGTCGGGCCGGACCGAGGAGTCCTGGCCGGCGTCCGGCGCGGCGCCGCCGGGGGCCGGTGCGGCCTGCGGCGGCGCGCCCCAGTCCTCGACCGACGGCACGGGGCCGTCCCAGCCGGCGGCGCCGACGGGCCGCTCCTCGGCGTCGCGGGCCGGCGGGGTCCAGCCCTCGGGGCCGTCCGAGTCGTCCTGTTCCGCGTCCGGGTCGAACGCGGGCAGCGAGTCCCACGGGTCCTCCTCGGGCGGGGGAGCGTCGTCCCAGGCGGGCGGCTCCTCGTCCGGGCCGCCCCAGCCGTCCGCCGGCGGGGCGGGGGCGGGCGTCGTCGACGACGTCG